>JAYWCL010000313.1:0-7358 GCA_043780595.1 Limnoglobus sp. | reverse complement strand
CGGCCCGTATGATCCGCATTGAGAATTCGCTGGAAAACAAGCCGTTCGCGAGCGGTTTCGGCGATGAAAGTGTCAGTCTTTCGAGCCGAGGTAATAATCGAGAGACAGTGAAGCAATGCGTATCGGCATCCAGTCGGACACGTAATATGTGGAGAAATCGAATGCAGTTCGACCGAATCACACACGATCCCTCTGTGATGGGCGGCAAACCGTGTATTCGCGGCATGAGAATCACCGTCGGAACGATATTGGGAATGCTCAGCGGTCGGACTCGCGAACGGATAATTGAAGCCTACCCACCTCGAACCAGATGACCTGAATGAAGCGATCACCTAGGTCGCAATTTTGCCAAAAAAAGACCGCCGAAAAGTGGTTCCGGCGTGGTTCCAGAAGATCGAAATCGGACGTAAGTCGTTGCTGTGTTAGGTTGATTCCGAAATTCGGCGTGATTCCACGGAAGGGTGGGTGGGTAAGTGGTGGAATCATTCACTGCTAACCAAAATCGCCGCGATTGAAACCATGCCCGAATCTTTCACTCATCCCTCGCCACCGTTACCGCGAATGCCAACTCGGGTACTTTGCGTCGGTTGATGCTGGCGGCGACTTCGGCGCGAATCGGGCCGAGGTGGCGGTGCAGTCGTTCGAGAATCGCGTTTGAGTCGATCGCGTCTGCCGTGTTGGGAACGGCGACTGCGACGAGTAACCGCGCCGAGTTCGGAGCAGGCACGACCGATACGACGACTAAATCTCGAACGACATCATCGCGACACTCGGCCAGAATCCCGTGCAGGGCGTCTTTTACCTGACCGCACAGTTGTAGGGCTTTGCGCCCGTTGGGCCTCGGTTGGTCGTCCCACGTTCGTCGATCGTGGAACCGCCTCGGGTCGCCGCCATCATCCGGCCCGAGTTCACTCGTCAAACTCTCGCTTAGACTCATCGGGTGATACATCCGTAAGGAAAAAATCTTGCGCAATAAGGGACGGGAGAAGCGCAGAAAGGTTCACCGCCCGCCCCGGCTGACGACGATGCGCTCGCCGGTGCGGTACGATTCGAGCGTGAGGCCGGTGGGGTGGCTTTTCGCGATGATGGCACCGTGCGTGAAGGTGTCCCAGCCTTCTTTCACGGCGCTCTCGGGGCGATTGCCTCGGCTGGCGACCAGGAACTTCGGCGTAGCCCATGCCGCGAATACGCTGGTGTAGGCAGCACGGCTGCCGTGGTGCGGTGACATTAGGATGTCAGTCGGCACCGGCGGTAATTCCAGCACACGCGCCGCCCCGGCTTTCTCCAGGTCGCCCGTGAGCAAAATCGTGTGGCCGGCGTGCGTCACTTTCAACACCAGACTGCGTTCGTTCTCGGAACCGGCTGGCCCGACTGGCGGCGGGTGCAGCACTTCCAGTTGCACACTACCCGCAACGAAACGATCCCCCGCTACCGCGATTCGTTGCGGGACGCGATAGCGTTTGAGCGCGAGCATCACCTCCGCGACTTCTGCCGTAGGCTTGCTGGCAAACGAAGGCGTAAGCGTGACTTGCCCGATGGGGAACCGCCGCAGCAGTTCGGCGACGCCATTAAAATGGTCGAGATCGGCGTGCGAAAGGAATAGTTCGTCAATGCGCGCATGACCGCGATGCCACAAGAACGGCGCGACCACGCGACGCACCGCTTCTGGGCCGCCCATCGAACCGGCATCGTAAACGAGCACGCGGCCATCGGGGGTTTCGAGCACGGTGCAACCGCCGTGGCCGACCGAGAGAAACGTGATTTGCAGTTCGTCCTTTACCGTCGGTGGCACGCCGACGAGGCCGAACAGCGACCATACCAAAAGCACAACACCGGCCCGTTTCGCCCATTTCACATCGAGGAGTACGACACCGATGAGGATCGCATAAAAGCCGACGGTCCAGCCGATCGGCAACGTCGGCACGTAGACGCAGCCACCGGGCACGCCATCGGCGATGCGAACGAGCCAATCGCAGGCGGCCAGACTTTCGCGGGTGACGACCGCAAACGGGAACGTCAGCCCGATGCCGAAGATGCCGACGATGAGTAACAGGAACCCGGCGACCAGCGCGATCGTCGTGAGGAAAACGAGCGGCGGGCCGAGGATGACACCCATCGGCGTAACGAGGTTTTGCCGCTGCATGATGAGCGGCGAGTTCGCCACGGTGAGGATGATCGAAAGTGCAAACGCAACGCCGAGCGATCGCAAAATCGCACGTGCAGCCTGCACCCACGGCGGTCGCGATTCGTCGATCAGGCGATCGAGCGGAGCCTTTCGCGCCGGGTCCAGCCACCGCGCTACGCCCCAAATCAGCACGAATACCGAGACAAACGAGAGTTGGCACCCCGCCGTGAACGCATCGGTGGGGTTCCACGCAATGGTGACGAGCCAGGCGAACGCGAAGGTGTTGGCCGTCAGCACGGGTCGGCGAAGCAGCACGCTACCGCAGGCGATACTAACCATCGCGGTGGCACGCATCGCCGACGGCCGCAGCCCCGTGACGACCGCGTAACCGACGACGATGAACAGCACCGCCCATGCGCCGTGTCGCCGCCGCACGCCGAGGATCCGCAGCGTCCACCAGACGAACCCCGCCAAAATCACGAGGTGCTGCCCCGAAATCGCGAGCACGTGAACGACGCCGGTACGCACGAAACCGTCCCATTCTTCGCGTTCCATCGCGGTGCCATCGCCGAGTAACAGCGCCCGCGCCAGACCGGCTTCGTGTGCGGGAAAACGCGCATCGAGTACGCGCGTGAATCGCCCGCGCAACCAGGCGAGGCCGAAGCGGATCGACCATCGGCCACCGCTATCGAGCCGCGTCGCGGGCGTCGTCGATTTCACGACGCGCAGTTCCGCACGGATGCGCCGATCGAGAAGACTGGCCGAATAATCCCACTCGCCGGGGTTGCTCCGCGTGCTCGGTTTCGAGAACATGCCGACGACTTCGATCTCATCGCCGACGGTGATACCTTCGAGGAAATGCGGGTCGGATTGGTCGACGATGCGATCGATGCTCAACCGTAAATACCCCGAAGCGGGCTGCCAAATGCCACCCTCGCCGCGCCGCTCGGTGACATCGAGAACGGTGACCGCCCGTTCGACTCGTCGCGCGGGGCCGAACAGTTCCGTCGGGCTGTTTTTGCGAATCACCGGCGACTCGTCGACGATGCCGCGAACGTACGCAATCGTCGGGGCATCGCTGGCGACGTGGCCGATGTCGTCGTTGGGGTATGCGAAGCGTTGCGTGTGGTGATGCGCTGCGGACAGACCCATGGCACACACCCACAACCACAGTGCGAGCGAAGTTTGCTGCCGACGATAGGCAAAGAACCAGCCGACCAACCCGAGTGCCGCCACGGCGAAGCCGAACGACAAGGGAACGCCCGCATAGCGATCGACGACCAGCCCGCACCCCGACGCAACCGCGATCGGAACCAACGGCGCACGCGCGAACTCCCGCCACGCCGGTTCGTGCCGCGGCGCAGATTCTGCATCAGCATCATGCGCGTCGGTTTCCATAGCAGTCAGTTCGGCTTGGGAACGTATCGCGACTTTTCCGCAACGAGCAGGGCCTTCATTTTCTGATTGGGCTTTTCAGCGGGCCAATTCGTTGCGTTGACGTGATTGGGGTTATGGAAGATCGGAGCCGCCTCGACCCGTAAGCCTTGATCCGTAAAGACGGCCACTTCGACATCCGCCCTGCCGTAAAGGGCCACGGTTCTCAGGCCAGCCACCCGTTCGCCTTCACCCCATAGCTCTGCGGGGGTCGCTTCCGCGTGTCGAGTCATCGACAATTCTGAGTGCGGATGGGGAATGAAAGCATCGGGTTTGACCGTTCGATCCGAACTGCGAAAGTGACGGGAGAACAAAATGAAACGGGCCAACGTTTCGTTCGGTTCGACGGGTGGGACATGGGCGGGGTCGAACACCGTTAAAGCTCCCGAACCAGTCGCAGTAGTTCATCGGGAACATTCGAGAACAATACGAGCGTGCCATAGCGTTGATCGAGACCGAACAGACCTGCATAGTGAAGAAATCCTTTTGAGTCGACGCTGACCGACAGGACGCGACGCGGCCCCTTCCGCCACTCCATTGTCAGTTGGCCGTCTGGTTCCGCACCGATCGAAGGAAGTGGGAAACCGAATGGCAGAGAGTCGATGACGCAGTAAGCCGCTGTATAGGTTTCCCGTTCGACGGCAAACGCACCATGGCCATCCCAACCGTTCGCAGAGCATTCCTTCCATACATCGTGCAATTCGCCGATGGCGGATTGGTTTCCGAACGTGGACGATTGGCGGAAGTCCGCACGGGAATGCCGCAAAGTTCGCTCGATCGAGTGGGCCGCTTCACCGCAACTCAAAGTCGCCATTGCTATCCTCGCTGGAAACTCTCGATCGCACTTTCCGTCAAGAGGTCGAAGAAGATCTTGTTTTTAAGCCATCGCATCTCACTCAACGCAAGATCCCTGTCCCGACCCGAACAATCGATCGGCTTTGTAGTATATACGTCAATATCGAGGTACAGGCCCGAACTCTCCGCCTGACCTGCGACCGTCGGTTGTACGAGTTCGATCACGCGAATGCCATACGGCCGATCGGGTACGGAAAAGGTACTCTGGTAAAGGAACTCCTTCAACGGCAAATTTGAAGGACAAGTAGGAGGTTCTTTGAGATAGTCCGCGATCGTTTCAATACTAGCGGCCGGAATGTGGTTCACGAATCGGATCCCAAGCCGTTGGATTTCGACCGGAGCGGCGATTTGCTCAAAGGCGAGCCACACGTTCCTGGCGGATGCCGTGAATTGCTGCCAGCCTTCGTACGGCTTCATTCGACTGAAAGCCACACCATCGCGAGAGAATAGTGCGACGTTGAGTTTGTCGATCGAAGTCAATCGGTAACCCATATCAATCGATAATTGCTCGAGTGGTTGGCAATTCGCGTAATTCGACAATCGCTCGGATAGTTCGGTTTGAATCGTCTTGGAATCCCAGAGATTCTGCGCACGGGCTTGCCAATGGATGATTGCTTCCACGATGGGCGGCGCGGAAAGATGCGGAAATGTTTCCGTTGGGTTGATGCGAGATTGACCTTTCGCCATCGTGTCGAGCCTCCCAAAAACCTCCGCCGCCCTCAATGTCGATGTTCAAAACCGTGGCGGGTCTTTGCGTACTAGGTCGTTGGCGTGGTCGAGCGAATCGAGCGTACCGGCGTCGGTCCAGTAGCCGTCGAGTTCGCTGTAGCCCATGCGGCCTTGTTGCAGGTAGTAATTATTCACGTCGGTAATTTCGAGTTCGTTGCGCTTCGAGGGTTTTAACGTCTTGATGAGGTTGAACACGTCGGGCGGGTAGATGTAGATGCCGACGACGGCGAAATCGCTCTTCGGGTTTGCCGGCTTTTCTTCGATGCCAATCACGCGATCGCCATCGAGTTCGGCGACGCCGTAACGTCCGGGATCGTGGACTTTCTTGAGGCCGATCCACGCCCAGTCGGGGCGGCTGTTGGCTTTTTCGATCAGCGGAATCAGTGGATCGCGGAAGATATTGTCGCCGAGCAACACGCAAGTGCGGCTGCCGGTGCAGAAGTGTTCGGCGAGGCCGAGCGCTTGCGCGATGCCACCCGCTTCGTCTTGCACGCGGTACGTCAGACGGCAGTTGTGCGTGTAACCCGAGCCGAGCAGTTCGACGAAGTCGCCCATGTGCTCGGTACCGGAAACGAGCAAAATCTCTTGTAGCCCCGCCCCCGTTAGCTTTTTGAGGGGGTGGTACACCATCGGGTACGGCCCCACGGGCAGGAGGTGCTTGTTGGTCACCTTCGTCAGTTCGCCCATGCGGGTGCCTTTGCCGCCCGCCAAGATCACGCCGCGAATGCTCATGAATGTCTCCGGAGTTTGTGGTGGCTCGTCCGCAGTCTACTTCAAAGAACCGTACTGTTTCTCGAAATACGACATGTATTCCTTGTTACGGATACCGTCGATCCACGCCGAATTCGATTTATACCACGCGATCGTCTCGTTGAGGCCCGTTTCAAACGACACTTTCGGCTGCCAGCCGAGTTCGCGTTCGGCCTTGGAACAATCGATCGCGTAGCGTCGGTCGTGGCCCAAACGGTCTGCCACGTAGCGAATCAGCGTTCGCGGCTTTCCAAGCAAATCGATGATGAGGTGCGTGAGGTCCAAGTTGGTTTTCTCACACTTGCCGCCGAAGTTGTAGACCTCGCCCGCCGTACCCTTCCGCCAGGCCGCTTCGACGCCGGTGCAGTGATCGTGAACGTGAATCCAGTCGCGAATTTGCTGGCCATCGCCGTAAACGGGCACCGGTTCGTCTCGCATCAGGTTCGTAACGAACAGCGGAATCAGCTTCTCGGGGAACTGAAACGGCCCGTAGTTATTCGAACATCGCGTGATGACCGTCGGCAGGCCGAACGTGTGGTGGTATGCCTGCACCAGCAAGTCCGCACCCGCCTTGCTTGCCGAGTACGGGCTGTTCGCGTGCAGTGGCGTTTCCTCGGTGAACAACCCCGTTGCACCGAGACTGCCGTAAACTTCGTCGGTCGAAACTTGCACGTACTTCTTCACCGAGAATTCGCGTGCGGCATCGAGCAGATTTTGCGTGCCGTTCACGTTCGTTCGCACGAACGGCCCGGAATCCTGGATGCTCCGATCGACGTGGCTCTCGGCAGCAAAGTGGATAATATCCGTCACGCCGAGTGCCATTGCGGCCCGCACGCTGTCGCGATCCGTGATGTCGCCCTTCACGAACCGGTAACGCGGGTGGTTCGCAATATCGGCTAAATTCGCGAGATTTCCCGCGTAAGTGAGCGCATCGAAGTTGATAATCGACGTGGCGGGGTCGGTGGCCAGCAGATGCCGGATGAAGTTCGAGCCGATAAAGCCACAACCACCCGTGACGAGCAGAATCGACATTTTCGCACCTTTCCCGATGGCAAACCGATGCGGTCCGCTCGCATAGGTTTTAGTCGAACCGGCGCGAGCGTCCAATGCAGTTCGCTGGAGCCGGTTCTTGCGAGGCGGCAAAATCGACGTAAGTCACAATTGCGGAGGCTCAAAAACCGGTTTTTTGTCATTTTTTCGTCTCAAAACGCCAGTTTTTGATCGCGAATCGCTGATGCCAACGGGGCCGGTTTGCCGTATCGTCGACTCGTATCGTGCGTTATGTCGAGTCTCTCGATTCCACATCAGCCGCAATTATTGGTCATTTCGCGACCGAATGCGACCAAAAATCGACCGAATGCGACATTTCTATGTCATTTAGGCGCACTTCTATGTCATTTCGCGACAATTCTATGTCACTTCGTGCAACGTCGCAATTCCGACTTACGTCGGATCGTCTGCGATT
>JAYWCL010000312.1:0-4223 GCA_043780595.1 Limnoglobus sp. | reverse complement strand
CTCGCCACCGCCCGAAAACCCCACGCTACTCGCGCCCCCCGCGAGCCCGTAAACGTACGCACCTGCTACCCAAAACTACCGCGATTTGAACCATGCCCTATTTTGCATGCGAATCGTTGTCAGTTATGAGTTGAGCGTTGAGAGTACAGGACTTCACCCGCCGCAACCGGGGCCTTCGTTGACGGCTTCGGCCATCACTTTCAACTGAATCATGCTGCGGTCTTGCTCTTTCTCGAGGTACGC
Source organism: Limnoglobus sp. (assembly GCA_043780595.1). Lineage (GTDB taxonomy): Bacteria > Planctomycetota > Planctomycetia > Gemmatales > Gemmataceae > Limnoglobus. Next base: position 3,980 of record JAYWCL010000312.1, on the reverse strand, counting down.
GCGGCCCTTCTTGACGTTGACGTGATCCCACGGCAACCGCTCGCTGATCGGGCGGGTTCGCTGGCTGTAAAACCCGACATCGATGTTCAGATCGCGGAACGTGTCCCACCACAATTTCGCGTTGAAACACTCTTTCCAGCCATCCATTCGCGCACCGCGTTTCCACGCTTCGTACAGTGCCGGTGACACCCGTCTGTCACCGCGAGTGAGGATGCCTTCGAGTAAGCTCGTTTCGATGTCGTGCTGTTTCACTTTGACGGACTTCATGCGGCTTTGGCCGTGTAAATACTGGCCCACCCAGCGGAAGTATTCGCGATCTTGCATCCCGTTCCACTGATACGGCGTGTGCGGTTTCGGTACGAAATTCGACACGCTCGCGGTGACGTCCTTGTAACTGCCCGTGACTTCCTTGCCGATGCGGCTGATCGTCTCGGCCATCTCGATGATGCCATCGAGGTCGGTGGGGCGTTCGCCCGGCAGCCCGCACAGGAAGTACAATTTCACCTTCTGCCAGCCGTTTTTGAACGCTTCGCGGCAGCCGACGTACAGGTCGTCGTTCTTGATCTTCTTGCGAATCTGTTCGCGCATGTCGTCGCGTGCCACTTCCGGTGCGAGCGTCAGCCCGGCTTTGCGAACGCCCTCGAACAAGCTTGGCAACGTGCGTAACTGATGGTTAATCCGCAAACTCGGCAGCGACACGTTGACACCGAGCGGTCGAAACACCTGGTGCATCCGCTTCACGAGTTCTTCAAAGTGCGGGTAATCGCTCGTCGAAAGCGAGAGCAAACTGATCTCGTTCGTGCCGGTGTTCCGGTAGCTGTCGAGTGCGGCTTGCACGATGGTTTCGACCGAACGGAACCGCAGCGGGCGTTTGATCGTCGTCGATTGGCAGAAGCGGCACTGGTGCGGGCAGCCGCGCATAATCTCAATCGCAATGCGGTCGTGCGGCGTTTGCACGAACGGCACAACGGGCTTCGTCGGAAGCGGAATCGCATCGAAATCTTGATTGATCGTACACGATTGAATTTCGAGTGGCACATCGCTGCGGGTGCGGTTGACCGTGGCAATCGTGCCATCGGCGTGGTACTCGTGTTGGTAAAACACCGGTGCGTACGCCCAGACGGTACGGCCAACGACTTCGGCCAGCATTTCCAGTCGGCGACGGTACGTATTGTCGCCGTCGCGTATCGCTTTTTCCTTGAGTTCCACCCAGCGGTTCATCACCCACGGCAACGATTCTTCGCCATCGCCGATGATGAACAGATCGACGAACGGCGCGAGCAACTCCGGGTTCTGCGCACCGGGGCCACCCGCGATAATGAGCGGATCGGAAACGAGGCGTTCGTCGCTGAAGTGCGGGATGCCACCGAGGTCGAGCATGTTCAACAGGTTCGTGTAACAGACCTCGTATTGCAGGCTGAAACCGACGATGTCGAACTCGTGCAACGGCGTAAATGTCTCGAGACTGTACAACGGCAACCGACGGTTTCGCAGGATCGTCTCGAAGTCCATCCACGGTGCGAACGCGCGTTCGCAGGCCCATTGCGGGTCGTTGTTCATGATCGAATACAGCACCTGCAACCCGTGGTGGCTCATGCCGATCGTATAGGCATCGGGGAAGCAGATGCAGAGCGTGCCGCGGACTTGCGAGTGGTCTTTGATTATCGAGTTCAACTCGCCGCCCATGTACTGGGCGGGGGTTTTCACTCGCGGCAGCAACCGCATCACTTCGGTTTTCAGTGCGGAGTTCGGCATCGTTGTTCATCCAATTGAAATTAAGTGTGCCCAGTTTCCACGACCCGGATCGGATGGTCCGATGCGGGGTTTTCGACGGTCAACGATCGATGTCCATCGAGGAACGCTTGTAATTCTGGCAGAACGACTCGCTGACGCCAGCCCGTGCGGAGGCTGGAATCGATGGCCGCACTGACACCCGGCTGTCGTTCGCGGACGAGCCGCTTCAGATCTTGCGTCGTTGCCACCTGATTCGCTGCAATCGAATTTCGCGCACACCACTCGCCGAGAACGACGCCGAGCAAGCTCGAAAGCAGTGCCACGTGCGGCGGGTCGAACTCGCGTTCTTCCACCTCCGGGCACTCGTGCATCGGCAGCGATTTCGCGTGTCGCACCGCTTCGAAAATCCCCGGCGCATCGACCTTGGCCACCCCGCGAAACGATTGCACTTCGTCGATGCTGTTCGGCCCGTTGCGTGCGATCTCAGCGACGAGTTCATCGCGAAGGACCGTTCGCGAAGGCCGGTTGCCGCGTGCGGCGCGATCGTCGCGCCAGAAATAGACTTCGCGTGCGACCGCCAGGCCACGCCGCCCGAGGCCGCCGATGCCTTTGATCTTACGCCATTTTTCGGTGGCGGGGTCGTCGGAAATCGAGCGCACGAGGAACGTCTGAAATTCTTCGTTCGCCCAATCTTCGCGATTCAGTTTGTGCAGCCGATCTTGAAGCGTTTGCCACATCGGTATCAGATAGCGGACATCGTCGAACGCATACTCGATCTGCGCTGCGGTCAAGGGGCGACGTCGCCAATCGGTCAGCGTTTCGCCTTTGTTTAGCCGCACGCCGAGCAGTTCGTTGACGAGGTTCGAATACCCGATTGGAAATGTGTAGCCGACGAGTCCCGATGCGATTTGTACGTCGAACATGTTGCCGAGTGGCCGCCCGATCCCGTGGTGGCACATCCGCACTTCTTCGCGGCCCGCATGAACGATCGACGTTCGTTTCGGGTCCGCAAGGATGTTCCAGAACTCGTCGAGCGGGCCGGTGGACAGCGGATCGATGAGGTACATTCGCTCGGTCGTCGCCACCTGAACGAGGCACAAATCGGGGCGATACGTTTCTTCGCCGACGAACTCCGTATCGAACGCAATCACCGTCGAAGCCGCGAGGTGTTCGAGGCACGGTTGCAGCGCCGCCGACGTCGCGATCAACTCTTGCGGAAGCTCGCGGGAACCAGTCATTTTTCGGGGCATGATTGCGGATGCCGAGTGAGGGAATCAATTCGCAGTTAAAATTGTTGTACGGCGCAAAGGCGGGAAGCGAGTGGTGTTGCCCGTTCATAAGCCGACGTGTCATTCGTCATAATCTAAACTCGTCATTGGGAGACCTGCCGTACGATGAGGCGGGTTTGAATCCATGAGTGACCTCGAACGAAGGCCGGAGTTGCAGCCGTAACCACGAATTCACATCCATAACCAGTACAATCGCATCGACATCCGGTTCGTCGATAACGCGAAGCTCCGCTATCCATTCCGCAGCGAATCCGAACAATCGCAGCCCGTCACGACGAACATCCAGATGCACCCGACAGTAGCCTGGCTCGACGGTGAACGACACGGCAAAGCCTTCCACCTCGAACCGGTATGTGGCTACGTTTAACCACCAAGGCATCTCTGGATAGAGAAGTTCCGGTTCAGCACCGAAACAGAGGAGCAGTGCAATTTCCGTAGCCGGTTCCACGTCGAGATGCCCTCCGCCGTCGAACTCGAAATAAGCTTGATTAGATGCTAATCGCCGACCCGTGTCGAATATTACCTGAGTCGTTTCGGTAACGCAAAACTATCTCTCAGAGGTATTTATGTAAGTCCATGTGTATGCTACAAGTTTTGAATTTTCTTCGTATGCGACAGTGGTAGGATCTCCCTTTTTAAGATACTTTAACTCGGAAGGTTTTGTATCAACACGTGAGACACATAAGTCTGAAACAAGGAAACTGCGGTTAGGCCCTCTCGTCTGACTGATTGTGATAATTTTACTTTCGGCATCATAGCTTACGAATTTCGTCCCTTTAGTTATATAACAATTGTTCATTTCGAGGGTAGCACCACGGTCGTCGAATTTAACTGGGTCTGCATCTGCTTTCAGATCAACTAGGGTGTAACCGCGTTTCCGGCGTCTGGTTTCTGGCGTTTTGACTTGCTCTTTACGAAAAGACGGCCTCTAAAGCATGCTGTTGGTGCTCGAACCCA
>JAYWCL010000311.1:0-14175 GCA_043780595.1 Limnoglobus sp. | reverse complement strand
CTCGCCACCGCCCGAAAACCCCACGCTACTCGCGCCCCCCGCGAGCCCGTAAACGTACGCACCTGCTACCCAAAACTACCGCGATTTGAACCATGCCCTTCAAACTTTCCGGGTTTTGTCGCGGATACTCTGTCGGGCCTCATCGCAAAGCCTCTTCGACCTACGGCGTCTGATGGTTGGAAATGCAAACGATCCCGCGAACGGTTCCTTTAATTGCCGCGGCGACGACACGCCGTGCGCGTTTGCAAACGGAAGCCACTGGAACAGCGGCTCGCGATTGTGGCACGTCGTAACGGGAAACGGTTCTGCTATTCGCGCCGGGTGCGGGATGGACTATAAAGCGTGCTGGATTGCGCTGTCCTTCCACTCAGGAGATTTGCCATCATGCGCCGAGCATGTTTCACCCTAACCGTTCTGCTCGCCGCCGTACCGGCTGCCACTGCACAAATTCCGCTGCCTCCGGGGGCTGCACGTCCGCCGATCAGCACGGGTGTCGTTCCCGTCGCTGCCCCGCTTCCGGCGGCGCTCGAAGCGCATCTGAAAGCCTGGGAAATCAAGTCCGCCAGCCTCGTCAACATGTACACCGAATGCGAAATGGTGCGGAAGAACCTGTTGCTTCGCAAGGAAAAAACGTACGCCGGTTCGATCGTCTGCATGAAGCCGAGCCTCGCGCGGATGAAAATCGAGAACAAGGCCGACAAGGCCGATTACCACGCGTATATCTGCGATGGGACATCGGTTTACGAATACTCGGGCGTCGATAAAACTGTCACGCAGCACAAGATCCCACCGGGCGGCAAGAACAACGTCGGCGACAATTTGCTCATCGAGTTCATGTCCGGCAAAATGACCGCCGACGACGTGAAGAGTCGCTTCGATATCAAACTCGTGAGGGAAGAGGAGTTCTACGTTCACCTGCAAATCGGACCGAAACAGGAGCGAGACAAGCAAGAGTTCGAGTCGATGTTGCTCGTGCTTTTCTCCGATAAAGCGAAAGACATGGCGTATCTGCCCGCCGTCGTGGTAATGCAGAAGAACAACGCGCAGGAACTGGAACAATGGACGTTCAAGAAGCCGATGTCGAACGTGCAAGGGATTAAGCAAGCCGACTTTAATTTCGTTGCCCCCCCGAAAGACTGGCAAGTGAAGCAAGCCGGAGCCGCGACCACGACGAGCGTTCCACCGACGCCGAAGGTCGCCCGCCCCGCAGGGCCATAAATCGACGATGACAATCCGCAATAACACGAGAATCGCTGGGTAACCCAGCGATTCTCTTTTTTTGGTAGCTGCGCAATCCTCTCATCCGTCTTTCACGACAACTATGCAGAATGTAAGATGTTCTCAGTTCCTCTCCCTCCGTTTAGGAAATCGTCATGAAGCTCGTTCTGCGAATGATTTTGGTCGCCGCGATGGCAGTGGCCACGCTCGGCACGGTGTCGGCCCAACGTCCCGGTGGCGGTGGCGGTGGCGGTTTCGTACCGAGCGCCTACGGTGCAGTGGGCAGCAACGAAGATCTGCAAAAGGAGCTGAAAATCAGCGACGAGCAGAAGACGAAGCTCAAAGAGGCGATGGAGCCGATCAACAAGAAGCGAACGGAAATGTTCGCACGCGGCCAATTTGGCCAGCAGCAGACCGACGAGCAACGCAAAGAAAGCACCGAGAAGAGGGCCAAGTTGGCCGAAGAAACCAAGGCCGCCGTCGGTACGGTTCTGAACGCCGAACAAACCAAGCGTATCGGTCAGATCGACTACCAGATGATGGGGATCGCCGCGTACTCGAACGCCGAAGTGCAGAAGAAAATGAGCTTCACCGACGACCAAAAGGAAAAGGTGAAAGCCACGGTCGAAGCCTACCAGAAAGACCGCGAAGAATTGAACAAGGATATGCCACCCCGCAGCCAACAACCTAGCGACGAAGACAAGAAGAAACGTGCAGATGTGACCAAGAAGATTGCAGCACTCAGCAAAGAAGCTCAAGATAAGATCGTCGAATCGCTGACGGCCGAACAAAAGAAGACTTGGACCGACATGATCGGCGAGAAAGTCGACGTCAGCAAGTTCATGCCACAGTTCGGCGGCCGCCGTCCAATGACGAATTAAGACTCTCGCTGTCGGTCGCCCGATGGCCTTGGAACCGCCGTTTCGCGTAAAAGCGAGGCGGCGGTTTGCGTTGGTGAAGCACCGCCTGAAAGTAGAGCACGCGGCTCGCGTGCTGAAAAATTACGATGCCGCAATAAGATGCCGTTTGGAAACGACCCGTACGAGAGCCAGACCCAATGCGACGCGATGTTCGTGGGCGAGTGATCCTGATTACCGGTGCCTCGCGCGGCATCGGCAAACGTGCGGCGGAACGGCTCGCGAAATTGGGGGCAAAGGTGGCCCTGACGGGGCGCTCGGTAGCGGACTTGGCGCAGATCGCAAATGAACTCCGCGCGACCGGTGCGGAAGCCGAATCGTTCCCAGCGGATCTCACATCGGCAGCGGATCGCGAACGATTGGTGCAACAGGTTGTCGCTCATTTCGGCGGTCTGGACATCCTCATCAACTGTGCGGGCGTCAGCAGTTTCGGCGAATTCGCCAGCAGCGAGGAAACGATCAACCGCAAAGTGATGGAGATCAATTTCTTCGCAGCCATCGAACTGATTCGCGTCTGCGTGCCGCACCTCACCGCAAGTGGTAGGAAGGGCAATCGACCGGCGGTGCTGAACGTCGCGAGTATCTGCGGGCGTTGCGGCATCCCCAGCTTGCCCGAACATTGCGCGAGCAAACACGCCTTCGTCGGCCTCACGGAATCGCTTCGCGGCGAGTTCGTACGATACGGGATCGACGTGCTGTTGTTACTGCCGGGGTTGGTCCGCAGCGACGACCTCAACCGCCATTTACTGCGAAACGACGGGAAGATTTATCTGAACTTCGAGGGCGCACAACCTGCCGACGAGGTAGCCGATGGCCTCGTCCGCAGCTTGCTGAGCAATCGACGAGAAGCCGCGATCGGCTTCGTGGCGTGGTGGGTGTGGTTCGGGAAGCGCATGTTCCCGCGCGTCGTGCGGTTCATCATGAAACGCAAAGCGTTGCGGTTCGCACGCCGGAACGACATGAAGTGATGAACGAACCCGCACCGCGGGAGAGAATGGTACATCGTGCCAGCCCGCAGCGCAAGTTTTGAAGTTGCGCTTTCCGACGCGATGTGGATTCACGTATTGGCTTCCGAGCCGATTCCCCGCAAGGGGTCGGGTGTGAGACATCCACCCGTTTTCACGATCGCGAGACCCTTTGCGAGCTTGTTCTTAGGTATTTGCGTCTGACCCGACCCCTTGCGGGGAATCGGCTCGGTGAGTCGCTTTCGCAATGTTCATTCTCGAAAACCCTGGCGAGCGGCACGGCGTAAGCGTGTCCGTGGAACCATGTGAGGCTACCACGGCATGCTTACGCAATGCCGCTCGCCGGGCGCGTGTTTGTGCGTGAAACACCTGCATTTCGATACAGGCGACAAAACAGCGCAACTTCAAAACGCGCCAGCAAGGGGAACCCGCGTATCACTCCATGCCGTGCCTCGAACGTGGAAAGCGCACCCTTGCTTGCGCTCTTGTGCTGCGGGCTGGCACGATAACGTATCGAGTACCCCCGGTCGAAGTATAACCCGCTCTGCGGGAGAGAAGACACGTTCTCGAACCGAAAGAGGAAACGATGCGTCCGTTCGTTACCGTTCTCGCATTCGCGATCATTGCGATTCCGCTCTCGGCTGCGGAGCCGACGCTCGCCGAGAAACTCAAACCGATTATCGATGCCCACAAAGGGAAAGTCGCGATCGCGTTTAAGAACCTGGCCACGGGGGAAGCGTACGAACGTAACCCCGACGAAGTGATGCAAACCGCGAGCCTGATTAAACTCGCAATCATGGTCGAAGCGTATCGCCAAGCCGACGAGAAGACGCTCGACTTAACCAAAATGATGACAGTAGCGAAAGACGACAAAGTGCCCGGCGCGGGGATTCTCACCGATCACTTCTCCGATGGGGCGATGCTCTCGATTCGCGACGGGATACGCCTCATGATTCGCTATAGCGACAATACCGCCACCAACATGGTGCTCGACCGCGTTGGCATCAAGAATGTGAACATCTACACCGCGAAGCTCGGCATACCCGAAACGCGCATCAACTCGAAGGTCTATAAGCGAAGTAGTTCATCGGTCGATTTGGCACGTTCGGAGAAGTATCAACTCGGTTCGACGACCGCCAAGGAAACCTCGAAGTTACTCGAACTCATACACGCGGAGAAAGCGGCAAGTGCGGAGTCGTGCAAAGCGATGATTGCACACTTGAAGGCGAACGACGACAAAGAACTGCTCGTACGCGATTTGCCAACAGGCACCGTGATGGCACACAAAACCGGCGCGACCAATCAGGTGCGAAACGATGCGGGCATCTTGTTCGTTCCCGACGCGACCGACGCCGACAAGAAGCGAAAGATACCCGTCATTATCGTCGTGCTGACGAATGAAAACGAAGATCAACGCTGGATACTCGACAACGCCGCTCAAGTGACGATCGCCAAGATCGGCAAAGCGGTGTACGAACACGTGAAGAAATCGCCTTGAACTTACCCCACATCCGAAACCGCACCCATGCGAATTTGCGAAGTCAAAAAATCGCAGGCGATCTGGCGTAAGTCGACTTTTGCATCTTGCACGAATGGACGCAAAAGTGTCGCGAAATGACATAGAAGTGCGCGCAAATGACACAGAATGGTCGCATTCGGTCGATTTTCGGTCGCATTCGGTCGATTTTCGACCAGTCGTTTCGGCTGATGTGAAATCGGGTGGATCGACATAAGCCACGACAGGATGACAGTATAACGCAAAGTACCTCGAAATCGATCCGTAATTTGCGATCGAAAAGTGGCGTTTTCGAGTCTCAAAAACCGGAAAAACCGGTTTTTGAGTCTCCGCAATTGTGACTTACGTCGATTTTTCTACCCCGTTTGTACGGCCCCGAAACGTATTCTCTCTATCGGGCTTCGATCCGCTGACGTAGAGTGGTGCTTACGCCACGACATCCACCGGGCCTTTCCATGCCTTACACTGCGGAGATTAGCCGAACGAACCCGGCTTGCGTGCTGATCCTCATCGACCAATCCGGGTCGATGGACGGGCCGTTTGCGGGGGCACCCGAGAAGAAGAAATCCGAGGGCGTCGCAGATGCCGTCAATCGGCTGATTCAAAACATGGTGCTGAAGTGCGCGAAGATCGACGGCGTTCGCGATTACTTCAACGTGGGGTTGATCGGCTACGGGGGCGAACTCACGGCGGGCCTCGGTACGACGTTGCCGGACGATGTGCTGGTGCCGATCAGCCAACTGGCGGATCGGCCGATTCGCGTCGAAACGCGGATTCGCCACGTCGACGATGGTGCGGGCGGCGTGGTCGAACAAGGCGTGAAGTTTCCCGTTTGGTACGAGCCAGCCGCGATGGGCCGCACGCTGATGCACGCCGCATTCGAGGCGGCGGAGTTGATCGTTTCGAGCTTTATTTTGAACTACCCGGATTCGTTCCCGCCGATCATCTTGAACATCACCGATGGCCGGCCGAGCGATGCGAACCCGTTACCGGTGGCGAAGCGAATCCAGCGATTGGCCACAACCGACGGTAGCGTGCTGGTGTTTAACCTGTTAATGTCATCGGACCCGAAGCCACCGATCTACTTCCTCGAAGACGATGGCGTGCTGCTGGATACGTACTCGAAACTGCTGTTCCGCATGTCGAGCGTGTTGCCGCCGAAACTGATGCTCGCCGCAAAAGCGGACGGCTTCGCGGTCAACGAAGGGGCGCGGGGCGTCGTGTTCAATGCCGACCTCGTCGCCGTCGTTCGCTTCCTGGACATCGGCACCCGCGTGACCGCGGCGATGCGATAAAACCTGCTTTCTCAAGCGATTGCCATGCTCCCCATCACGTTGAAAATTCTTGCGTTTACGACGCCGAAAGACGGGCAAACGGCGGAACAGAACGAGGATGCCGTCGCGATTGGTGCCAGTACCGACCGCGTGGGGATCGCCGATGGCGCGTCCGAAGGCTGGCAATCCGGGGCGTGGGCCAACGCGGTAGCGACGTCGTTCGTTGAGACTCCACCGGACCCGGACAGTTTCCCCGAATGGCTTCACGAAACGCGGAAATTCGCACCGAAACCGGCATCAACCGGTTCGTGGTACGCCGAGGCCAAGCAGGAAACGGGTGCGTTTTCGACGCTACTCGGAATCGCGTTCGAGGCGAGCAAATCGGGTGTCGGCGCGAAGTGGCGGGCGGTCGCCGTGGGCGATTCGTGCGTGTTTCAGGTGCGTGCGAACCGCCTCCTCGCGAAGTTCCCCATCGAACGCGCGGCCGACTTCTCGAACCGCCCCGCACTCATTGGTACGGCGGAACGCTCGGCGATACCCATGCCCGAATGGTTCGCGGGCCGCACCGAGGTGGGCGACACGTTCTATCTTTTAACCGATGCGCTCGCCGAGTGGTTCCTGCGAGTCGCCGAAGCCGGTGGGGAACCGTGGAACGAGTGGAACCGTCTGAGTACCGCGACGGAATTCGCCGCGTGGATACAATTGTTGCGAACGACCCGCACGCTGAAAAACGACGACACGACCAGCGTGCGCATCGAAATCCAGCAGGCATTTTGAAGTAATCGTGCCAGCCCGCAGCGCAAGCAAGGGTTCGCTTGCAAATGTCGAGTGATGACATCGAGTTTCTTGAGGGTTCGCCTTGCTTGCGCTGCGGGCTGGCCGGAAAAGTATCGGAGACGAACGAAATGAGTTGGCCGCTATCGCAGGATTTCAACGAAGCCGTGCAAAACGCGAGTACGGCCTTTAGCGACCCGGTTTTGAAGGGCGGGAAGGTCGTCACGAACCCGATGGGGATGCCGATCCCGCGGTCGGGTAACTACGCCGACGTATATCAGGTGATGGGTGCGGACGGCCAGGCGTGGGCGGTGAAGTGCTTCACGCGCGCCGTGGCAACGGGGATCGAAGGCCGCTTCGCCGCCATTGCCGACCACCTCAATCAGGCGAACTTGCCGTTTACGGTCGGGTTCGATTTCCAGCCCGAAGGCATTCGCGTTCGCGGCGTCAAATACCCGATCGTGAAGATGCAGTGGGTCGATGGCTACCCGATCAATCAGTTCGTTCACGACAACCTCAATCGCGCCTCGATCCTCGAAGCGATGCTGTCGCTGTGGGTACGGCTCTGTCGGCGTTTGCGCGAAACCGGTATGGCGCACTGCGACATCCAGCACGGCAACGTGTTGCTCGTTCCCGCCACGGGCAAGAACTCCACGCTCGGGCTGAAACTCGTCGACTACGATGGCCTCTACGTGCCCGCACTCGAAGGCAAACCGAGCGGCGAAGCGGGCCATGCCTCGTATCAGCATCCCGAGCGAGTCTACACGGGTGCGTACTCGGCGGACCTCGACCGCTTTCCGCACCTCGTGGTGGCCACGGCATTACGCGGCCTGCTGATCGGCGGCCCCGCGATGTGGAAAAAGTACGATAACGGCGACAACCTGATGTTCTCGGAGAAGGATTTCAAACAGCCGGCGCAGTCGCGATTGATGCGCGAACTTTGGGACACGGGCGACCCGTTTACCGTCGGCCTCGTCGGGCACCTGGCACTCGCGTGTACGAAACCGCTCGCGCAGACGCCGTGGCTCGATCAACTGATGCCGGGCGGGCAACCGCCGATTCTGACGCCGAACCAGGAACGTCAGGCCGCCGCAATCCTCGGCATCGCGATGGCCGGGCCAGCACCCGTTCCGGCGGTTGTCCCCAACGCGACTGTGCCAGTCATGGCCACGCCACGCTTGAATTTCAACGACGATAGCGAAGGCGATGGCAGCCTGCCGACGGGCGACGATCCACCGCGCCGCAAAGCGAAAGCGAACAACACGGCGTTCTTCGGCACGATCGCGATCGGCGTGATCGCATTCGGCTGTATCGCGGGCGGGGCGGCATTTTTATTCTCGAAGAAAGCCCCGGACGTCGTTCAAGCCGTACCGACGGAACCCATGCAACCGGTGATTGCGATCAAGCCACCCGAGCCGAAACCGCCGGAAGTGAAAGTGGTGCCGACACCGACGAAACCCGACGTGCCGAAGCCACCGGAACCGACACCGAACGCCGATCCGAAACTGACGAAACCGGGCGGGCAAGTCGTGTGGAACGTCGCCTCCGACGACGACGCCACGGTAGTACCAAATGCGGTACGTTACTCCTCCGATGGTACGAAAATTTTTGTCGCCCCGAAAAGTAAAGGCATCATCCACGTGCTCAACGCGAGCAACGGCCAGCGGTTGAGCACGTACCGAGACGAAGAAGGCGCAATGTTCATTCGCGCGGCGGCAATACCGGGCGGACGAATGTTGGTGACGACCAAAGAGTCGCACTTTTACGTCTGGAACCCCGTCGACAACAAGAAAGAAAAAATTCTCTACCCGAAGGCGTTCGTATGGTCGAGCGGTATGTGGACGGATCGCCTTGGCTCCGTGGCTCTTATGATGAGCAATAACGTCGGGCGGGTCGTTGACCTCGGGAAGGGCACCGATATTACGACCTTCGAGGTGCCCGAAACGAACACGTACAGAACTTCCGCCGCACTCGCGGCCGATGGCTCGGCGGTACTTGCGATTGCGCCGAACGGCACGATGCGAATCACGGACTTGCGCCGGGGAACGGTCCTCGTCGAAAAGCCGTTGGCCGATGCGAATTTGTTGACGGTGATGGCGTGGTCGCCAGAGCGGAAACTCGTCGTCCTTCGAGAAACCGACAAATCGCGATCGACGAACGATGCGGTCATCGTCGATGCGACCACGGGTGAAATCAAGCAGAAAATCGCCGGTCGATTCTTCCATCAAGCTGCATTCACGCCCGATGGGCAGTTCCTAATTCTGCTTGCTCCAAATTCCATTTCGGCTTGGTCCACAGACGGTTTCAAGAAGGTGGCGGACATACCCGCGCCGAGTCTGCCCATCGCGTACGACTTCGACATCAGCCCCGATGGTACTAAGATCGCCTATGCGGGCGCGGACCGCCAAATTCACACGGTGGCATTCGATGCGGACACGATTAAGCCAACAGTGCCAACGACTTCCCCCACTTTGCCGACCGCAACGCTCGCGTCGCTGACCGATCTCGCGACGATCCCGCCGGGTACGATCACCGGTGCCATTCGCTACACGTCGCTCGATCCGAGCGGCACTTCGATCGCGATTGCCACGCAGAACGAACTGCGAGTTTTGGCCGTGCTGACGCGAATCGAGCAATTCCGCTATTCGCCGCCCGACGGGAGTTTAGGTCGCGTCTGGTCGACCACGGACACCGTGATTGTCGAAGTGCGACGTGCGGACAAATCGACCGAACTTCACGTGATCGACCGCAAAACGGGTAAACTCGTGCCCACTCGCGGCATCATCGACATTAGCAGAACGGATGGAAATTTCGTCCACATCGGGGTTTCTGCAAACGGCGAGTACGTCAGCACGATTACGACAGTCGGTAGCTTGACCATTACCGACCTGCGAACGGGCCGCAGGATCTCGCAGTTTCCCAACTTTCCCGGCGCGCGATACATCGACTTCAACAGTCAATTCGATCGGGTGTTTATCGCCGACGAGAATGTCATCCACCGTTACGAATTTCCGTCGATGAAAGCCAGCACGCCGATCGTGCCGATGGGCATTCTCTTACCGTACGACGTGGAAGATGTTTCGCCCGATGGTCGTTTCGTCCTTTGTCGAAAGGTCGGCACCGACGACACGTTCATCACGGTTTACAATGCGTCGGATGGAAAAATGTCCTGCACGATCGCGTGCGGGCTACGTGGGGTTCGGGCACGTTTCACCGCGACGAGCCAGCACTTCGTCATCGTCGATGGCACCCGCGTCGAAATCTACGATGCCGTCTCCGGGAAATCGGCGGGGCGGAAGATCCAAACGAATGCCAACACCTCGGATATTGCCGTTAGTGTGGGATCACCAGTCCTTGCTGTCGCCTCGCGGAATGAAATTAAAATTTACCGAACGGGCACCGATACGGGGATGACATCAGATGGCTTGAAACCGCTACCTGTGGCTCGGTTGCCAATCCCCGATGCGACGGCCATTGCTGAAGCCGAAACGAAAGTGAAAGAGTTGTACAAAGCGGATTACGCGAAGAAACTTCCCGCCGATCGCAGAAAACTCGCAGAGAAGCTCGCCAAACTCGCCGCCGAAACCGTCGGCGATGCCCCCGCGAAATACTTCCTCCTGAAGGAAGTCATCGCGATTGGTACCGAACTAAACGATCCCGCTCTATCGACGAAAGCCATCGATGGCCTCGACGAAACGTTCGAGATCGACGGCTTCGCACAGAAGTTGGCGATTCTCGACAAACTCAGCGGCACGGCAAGCCAAACGATCACGCTTCGGACGGTAGCCGAACTCGCATCAGACATGGTCGAGGAATCGGTCGAGCGCGACGATTACGAGAAAGCGCTGAAGCTGACCGCGCTCGCGATTACCAGCCTCAATCGTGCCGGATTAAACTTGCTCGCACGCGATACGGAAGCGCGGCAAACGCAAATTCGCAAGATGCGCGACGCCTTTGAAACCGTGCGCACTGCCACCGAGAAACTGAAAACGTCGCCCGACGATGTCGCGGCCAAAGCCGTCGTCGGTAAGTATCGCTGCTTTATGCAAGGCCGTTGGGAAGAGGGGCTAATGCTGTTGGCTACGAGCAACGATCCCGAATTGCGCAAGATTGCCGAGCTGGAACTGAAGGCGAGTACGGACTTGGAAACGACCGACAGCAAACGTGGGGAAGCGTGGTGGAACTACGCGCAGAGCCTTCCCGAAACGGAGCGTACACCATCTACGAGCCGCGCGAAATACTGGTACGCCAAAGCCCTCCAGTCGCAAACGGGCCTCGATCGCGTGGCCGCCGAAAACCGGCTCAAGTTCACGTTGGGTGGCATCGAATATCGACCGGGGATCGTCGCCGAAGCATCGGCCGGACCGACGATCGCGAGGCTGACGAAACGCCGTGGCCGCGTCGAATTTGGCATCGATTTTGAAGCGAATGAGTTTCGCTCGATTGCACAGTATGCTGGTATGAAATGGACGGGGTACATCGTGCCCCCCACATCGGGCCGCTACAAGATTATCGCCGACACGAAAGAAGCCGTGCGCGTGAAGTTCGGTACCAAACCCGATGAAAAAGTCATTATCGAAGCAAAATCCATCGGATTGGGAAAACGCGAAGCGATTGTGTTACTCAACGATCGTCCCATACAAATCGCAATCGAATACGAATCGCAAACGACCCAGAATCATGCGATCAAACTGAAGTGGATTCGCCCCGGCAGCAAAACCGAAGAAGCGATTCCCAGTGCGGCACTTTTCCACATCAAAGCCGACGAAAAGCTACTGACGGAGAAATGAATCGGCGGATTTTCGCTCACGTGCGGGGATCGCGATAGCCGAATACGATTCTGATGCGATGCGGAGTCGTCGCAATCGTTCGGGCATGGTTGCCCGAACGGATAGCCAGGGAGGGTGTTCGATGGGGTGCAACACGACGCGATGGCTGTTCGCGCTCGCACTTGCGCACTTCGCCTCTTTTGCTTACGCACAAGACCTTCCGCCACTTCTGGAAGGCCCCGCGCGGCTCGTTCCGACTCGTTCGCTCGACATCGACGATAACCCCACGCCCGAACGCCGCGTGGAAGAGAAACCGCGCGGCGCACGCCTCGGACGGGCCAAAGACGCGACCATCGTGCCTGCACGCGCGATCGAACGCGACGAATCGCCGCGCCGCAACAATCGCGATGCGAGCGATATCGACGATTTCCTCGACCGGCGCACGCCGGAACGGGATCGCGATCGGAAACGCTCGGCTGAAAAGTTCGGCGACCGCTTCATCGATCTATTCAGTGCGGATCGCCGCAAAGAATGGCTGTTCAGCGATCATGCGTTCGACAACTTCGCGTCGCCGATCTCGAACCCGTTCCTGTTTGAAGATCCGCGTTCGCTGACCGAAGTGCGTCCGCTGTTCATTTACCAGCAAATTCCGGGGCCACAGCCGCTGTTCCAGGGCGGAAACCTCTGGTTCCTCGGCGGTCGCGCCAGCATCGCCTTCTCGGAACGCTTCTCGGTCACGTTGAACAAGATCGGGGCGCTTTCGGTCAATCCGGCAGGCAGTTCCTTGCTGGATAGCAAGTTCGGCTTCTCCGAACTCTGGCTCGGGCCGAAATACGCTTTCTACCGCGACCCGCAGTTCGGTGCGATCCTCACTGGCGGTGCGATCTTTCAGATCCCGCTCGGCTCGTCGGGCGTGTCGCAAGATACGGGCAAACTGTCGGTTGTGCCGTACCTGAGCGGCGGGAAAACGCTCACCGAGTTCCGCAACTTCGGTACGCTCAACGGCATCGCCACAACGGGTTACTCGTTCAGCATCGACAAAGCCCGCAGCGACTACTTCTATCTCAGCACGCACCTCGATTTCGACGTCTTCAATCGCCATCGCTTCTACCCGGTGGCGGAGTTGAACTACTTCCAGTACACCACGAACGGCAACTCCACGGACCGGACTGGCGAAGGACTGGACCTCATCAACTTCGGCGGGCAATCGAAGGGGGCGAGCCTCGTGACGGGGGCATTCGGCGGGCGGTTCAAGATCACCGAAGCCGCCCAGATCGGTGCCGCTTTTGAACTGCCACTATTCGGCAACAAAGACCTGTTCCGCTACCGCTTCACCGTGGACATGATTTTGCGATATTAAAATCGACGTAAGTCGGAATTCGCGAGGCTCAAAAACCGTGTTTTTGCCATTTTCGCGTCTCAAAACGCCACTTTTTGATCGCAAATCGCCGATCCGTTTCGGGGTGGTTTGCGTTATCCTGTCATCCTGTCGTTGCTTATGTCGATCCACCCGATTACACATCAGCTGAAACTACTGGTTAAAAATCGACCGAATGCGACCGAAAATCGACCGAACGCGACCGTTTCGCGTCCAAACGCGACCGAAATGCGTCCAAACGCGACCGTTTTGCGTCACTTCGTGCACGTCGCGAATTCCGGGTTACGTCAAATCGTCTGCGATTTTTTGACTTCGCAAATTCGTATGGGTGGAGTTAAAACACCGCTTGTCAGATCCGGTTCTGTCAAATATTAATATGCCGGACTCAGGAGTGAACCAATGGCCAACGACTACCTTCAACCGGTCGGCAACGGTACCCGACGGATTGCTGCCATCGCGTGCCTGATGGCAGGACTGGTTGCGACCGCAACGACCGTTGTAGTGGTCGCGGGCATGATCCAGCGGGGGCGGCTCGACTACAACGGCAAACCGCTGTGGGTCGGAGCGGTGATCTGCGGGCTGATCGCTGTAGCGTGCGGGTGGCTGACTGTACGACTGGCGGTCGGGCAATCGAAAAACGGGGTGACCGTCCTGCCGCTGTGGTTCATCGAGGCGTTAGGAATGCTGTTCTTGATCGGCACCGTGTGGGTCGGTTATGAGTATGGGCTAATATGGGGCGGCACTTCGGCGGTCAGTGTGGCCATCGCGATGATACTCGTTCGGCGTGCGGTGCGGCAACGCGAGGCGTTCGCGAAGTGAAGTGTGCGGTCGGGACATCACGCACTCGAGCAGACTCCGCAGTTGTGCAGAGTCGTTAAGCGGTGGAGGACTTTCCGTGGCGAAAGCCGAACAGCTCGACAAGTTGCTCTGCCCGTGCTGCGGGGAGCGTCGTTCGGTTTCCGCCACGCGACTCCTCCAAGCCGAAGCCGCGTGGCTTGCGACAGGGGCGATGGTTGTTGGAGAGGTAAAGCTCCGTGAGTGCTTTGAGTTGGGCAATCTCGGGTGGCAGCGTCGTTAGATTCAAGCTGCTCAAATTGAGTTCGTGTTCCCCCACTTCCCGGCACTCTTCTATGCGACGGAGGGCCTTTGCATACGCTGCTTCCGCTTTTTGAAGTTGCGCTATCTTGCAGTTCCTGCACGACTCCCTGAAAATTGCAGGTATTTGACGCACAGCCGTAGTCGCAGAGGGTTCCCACGGCACGCCCGTTTTTCGAGAATGCGCGTTGTCAAAGCGAGACTTACCGAGCCGATTCCCCGCAAGGGGTCGGGTAAAGCGCGAATCCGTATGAGTGTGTTTGCAAGGG
>JAYWCL010000310.1:0-4193 GCA_043780595.1 Limnoglobus sp. | reverse complement strand
GTCTTGCCATCGTTGCCGCGTTGCCGTGGGAACTGATCGCGCACATCGCGTGTGCCAATGTGGACGACATGTTCGGCGGCCTTCGTGGTGCCGAAGTCTGCGCGTGCCTTTTCCAGAATGGCATGGCTAATCGCGTGGATATTCTGCGACCGTTGCACAGTGGCCGTCTCGAGTGCGATCATGTCCCGGACGAGTGCGGGGTCCGAGTTCGTGCCGCCGAGTTCGGCGATCGTCTTCATCGACGTTTGCAGCGCGAGCACCGTCGGCCAGCGATCGTCGAGTTGTGCGATGGCCCCTTCGCAAAGCCAAATCGGCCCGGTGACCACATCCAACCCGTGGAGGCCGTGGATCCGGCTCACCTCGTGGTACACGTTGGCCACGTGCGTGTAATTATGGCAAAGTGGCATCGCACGCAGGTCATCGCCCTTCGGTGCGGAGTCGGGCAGGCGGTGCATCCAGACACCATCTTCAAAGTCCACCGTGTGCTTGCCGCTCTCCGAGTGCGTGATGACGTGAATCTGATGGCCTTGCGCAGCGAAACCCTTGGCAAGGTCGCACATGAACCGGCCCACCCCCCCGCAACCCGGCGGGTACTCGCGGGTGACGAAGCCGACTTTCATCCGGCCACCGGCGGGCGTTAAGATCGGGTGCGCAAGAAATTCTTCGGGCCTGGCGGCAGGCAGATGGCGAATTGGCCGTGGCTTCGTCAGACCCTGACGCACGCCGATGTCCATCGCTCGCTCGGTGCGGCGCAAGTAATGTTCGAGTTGCACGGCTGTCAATCGACCGGCGTCGAAGTTCGCGCGACCACCCGCTTTCACGATGCCAACGTACCGCGTAATTTCCTCGAACACTTCGCTCTGAGGGCGCGTCTTCGAGCCGTTTCGCACCGCGAACGTGCAATGGTTCTTGACGGTGCTAAACGGATCGAAGACGACGCGCTTCTGATCGCGAATGTGGCTCGGCAGATATTTGTGGTGAACCGCCGCATGGGCGAGCGGCACCATCTGATAGCCGGCGTCGATCGCTCGCATGCAGACTTCGACTTCATCGAGGTAGTATTCGATTTCCTCGTTGAAGCCGCCGATTTCCACGAGGACATCGCGACGGTAACTGCAGTTCGTGCCTTGCAAGTAAACGAACGGATCGGCACCCGGACGGTTATTCGCATCGAACGGTGGCTGGATGTCGAACCGCGTCGTCGCGATTCGCGAACAGACCGAATAGAGGTACTGGTAGGAAACGCCGGTGTGATCGTAGACGATGCCACCGACTCCGCCAATATCGGGTGAATCGTAGGCTTTGACGAGGCCCGCAATCCAATCGGGTTCGGGAATCGCGTCGTCGTCGATGAAGGCAACGATGTCCCCAGAGGCATGGGCAATGCCGATGTTCCGGGATTTCGAGAGGTGCGCTTCGGGGCAAGAATAGGCGCGAACGGAATCGGAAAATTCCGCGATCACATCGTCCGATTCGTCGGTGCTCGGCCCATTCACCACAATGACTTCGAAGTCGCTGTAGGTCTGGTAAGCAAACGAAGCGAGTGTGTTCCGCAGGCTTTTCCCGCGATTGTATGTGTTGATAACAACGCTAACACGCATAGCCGGTGGCTCCTGCCGGGGGGCCGCCACGTGACGGGCGGACGGTGGGGTCGTGTAAGGCATTCCCCAGAGGATATTCGGCACATTCGATGCGAAACTTCGCACGCAAATCGTCTAAAGCCCCGAAAGGTGTAAAATCCCGCACATCGCCCGAACTTGAATAATTATGGAAGCCAGAAAAGTGACCGCAAGTCACGCACATTACCACAAAAGCCCACGGACGATTCCCCGTGGGCTTTGAGACTGATCTTAAAACCCACGCGATTCGAGATGGCGTCGCCAGTTCCAGCGGGCGCTGAAGAACTCCTTCGCTGCCATGTAACCGCGGGCGTAGAGTTGATCTTTCATGTCGTTCGACAAGCCGAATTGTGTGGCCGTCACCGGTAAACCCGTCAGATCGATTTCGATCACGCGGCCTTGTTGTCGCTGGCTGAGGTAGCGCCGGTCTCGGGCCACCATCATCGTTTTCATCATGGAAGCGAGCAAATCGGTTGCGGTTTCGATCGGGGCCGGTTGGGCATCGGCGCGGTCGATGAGGCGGAAGCCGAACGTCGGCCAGGCGGGTGCCTTGCCGGGCGTGTCGTCGTCGTACAACCACAACGGGAAGTTGCTGAGAATGCCGCCGTCGACGATGCGGCTGCGGCCCTCGGTCGGGTGATCGAGCGTGCCCGGCTCGAAAAAGAACGGGATGCTCATCGATAACCGCACCGCTTCCGCCACCGAGAACTGCCGTTGGCGCGGCGTCAGCGGCGGGCGGTACTCGGGGCGCGCCACCATCGCGCCGCCCAGGCTCGTTCGCACCGACGTTTCGAGGTCGTCCGGCAAGACTTTCATCTCGCCGCGCGTGAGATCGGACACGACCACTTTCAACTGGCGATCGTTGACCGTACGGCTACGGTCCCAAATGTCGCCGAAGGTCGGCTTGCCCACCCATTTCAGGATTTCGTCCATCCAAGCGCGAAACGGTTCTGAGGAATACTGCCCGAGTGCGCCGGTCATCGCCAGATTCGTCAGCAATAGTACGGGGTGCGTCAGATCGTCACCGGGGTCGCCGTTGAACGTCAAACGGCTCGTTTTCTGCGACAGGAACTGCATGGTATCGAGCCGCCCGATAATCGATTCGAGCTGATCGACGTTCATATCCGTCGCAAGCAGAGTGGCCGTAATCGCACCGGCGGAGGTTCCGGCGAGCGCGTGCCATTTGATGCCGATTTCGTGGCAAACACGCACCGCACCCAAGAACGCTGTGCCCAGAACGCCACCACCTTCAAACACCGCATCGGCATCGAACAACCCCGTCGCATCGCGTGCCAACGGCGTCATCGCCGCTACGATTCGTGCCCGTTCGCTCGGGTTGATCGACAAGTTCCACTTGCGGCGGGTTTCCGCCGGATTCCAAAGCGTCATCGCGTTTCCTTCTGTAACAATTCCTCATCACTATACTTCTCGCGATCGAAATGACACTTTCCTACGTGAGAAATCGACGTAAGTCACAATTGCGGACACTCCAAAACCGGTTTTTGGGGTGTTTTTTCGTCTCAAAATGCCACTTTTTGATCGCAAATCGCCGATCTGTCCCGAGGGGTTTTGCGTTATCCTGCGTTCCTGTCGTGGCTTATGTCGAGGCTCTCGATTTCGCATCAGCCGAAACGACTGGTCGAAAATCGACCGAATGCGACCGAAAATCGACCGGACCCGACACAAAATCGACCGGACCCGACATTTCCATGTCATTTCGCGACACTTTCAGGTCACTTTGCGCGCGACGCGAATTCCGACTTACGTCGAATCGCCTGCGATTTTTTGACTCTGCGGAATCGTGTGGGTGGGGCAATATCGCGATCGAGTCAGAGTAAATAATCGAACAAAATCCAAAAAATTCCCGCTCCGTACCTTGCAACGCGACAGCCGATCCGTTACGCTCCTAACAATCCATTTAATCCTATCTCTTTCTTTTGCTGGTAACTGACTGCTAACTGCTGAAAGCTGAAAGCTGAAAGCCCAGGATCTCGGTTGAACCGCATCTACCGTTGGCTGCTTCGCCGTGCTGTCACTCATACGTCACTTCCGCCAAAACTGCGCGTGCAACTGCACCTGCAATCGATGGAGTCACGCGACGTTCCCTCGACCGTGATGCCACCCGATAACGGAACGCAACCCGGTTACACCGCACCGCCGAGCGACCCGAACAGCGGTTCCGGGTCGGGCAGCGGTTCCAGTTCCGGCTCCGGCTCGACTGGCTATCCTTCCGATTCCGGCAGCGGAACGGGTTCGGGCAGTGGCACCGGCTCCGGTTCGAGTTCCTCATCTTCGTTCAATGCCGAAGCCTACGCGCAATACGTCGCGGCAGTCAAATCGATCGACAGAACGCGCCTCCAAAGTGGCTCCGTGAGTTGCGGGAAGACTGGTTCACCCAGGCGACGCAAGGCTTCGGATTCGGAATCGAGCCGCTTTTAGATCGGCACCTCGACGATACAGAGAAAGTCGTAATTATGGGCATGGTTCAAATCGCAGTAGTTTTGGGTAGCAGGTGCGTACGTTTACGGGCTCGCGGGGGGCGCGAGTAGCGTGGGGTTTTCGGGCGGTGGCGAG
>JAYWCL010000309.1:0-5500 GCA_043780595.1 Limnoglobus sp. | reverse complement strand
GGTGGCAGGATCAGTGGGCTTACACCCACCGCTCGCCTATTCCTGTTGCGCACGTCGGTGGCAGGATCAGTGGGCTTACACCCACCGCTCGCCTTACGCCGCTTCTGCCGAGGAATAGAGTCGCGTGAAGCCGCGCGATTCTTCGCGCTCGACGAGGTCGAGGTACGCTTGTTCGGTTTGCATCCCGACGCTTCGGATGCAGATCAGCGTGACCTTGCTATCGAACAACACCTGGAACACCTGTGCGAGAATCGCAGTGTTCGAGACATCGTCGGTCAGTTTCAGTTCGAGCCGTCGTTGCCGTAATACGGCTTGTGTGACTTCCTTCATTGCCTTCAGTGTCGCTAGCGATTTCGCGATCGATTTTTGATCGCCTTCGAGGTCGAGTTCGTAATGGTTTTTGCGAATGCGGCCCTTTAGCTCTTGCAGCGAACCGTGGAAGATCAGTTGGCCTTTGTTGAGCACCGCTGCGTGATTGCAAACTTCGTCGACATCGGTGAGGTTGTGGCTGCTCAGGATCAGCGTCTTCTCGGCAGCGAGCGTTTTGATGAGTTCGAGCATCGAGCGTCGCGCTTCGATGTCGAGGCCGTGCGTCGGTTCGTCCCAAATCAGCAATTCGGGTTCGTTAATGAGGCTCGCGGCCACGGCGAGGCGTGCGGTCATGCCCGGCGTGAAGTTCGCGATCGGTTCGCCGGAGTGCGACAGTAAATCGACCGCACGAATCAGCGTCGCCAGCCGCGGTTTGCGTTCGTCGCGCGGCATCCCGAACAGGCGTGCGATGTAGTCCAGATACGTGATCGGCGTCATGCCTTTGGGGAACTGCGGATTCGTCGGGATGTACCCGATGCGTCGCCGCAGATCGGCCGAGTTCGGCGTCATTCGCTTGCCGAAGACTTTCGCCCAACCGGCGGTCGGGCGGTGCAGACCGAGAATCAATCGCAGGAACGTCGTTTTGCCCGCGCCGTTCGGCCCGAGCAAACCGAGTACCACCCCTGGCGCGATCGTCAGGGTAGCGTCGTTCAGTGCAATTTGACGGTTCTGGTAGATTTTCGTCAGGTGCGACGACTCCACGACCATCTCGGTACCACGGTCGGCCACGGACTGCCCCTTGTCGAATAATCGAAGGTCAGCTCGCGTGATAACCGAACCGGTAACAGATGTCTAGTCGAATCGTTCTCGCGATGCAGCGCGACCCAGGGGTACGACGAAGCGTCTAACCCTGGGCTATCAGATTTAACCCCGTTGGGGTAAGAATTGGCTATGGATTTACCCCAACGGGGTTCCATCGTTTAGCCCAGGGTTAGACGTCTTACGTCGTACCCCTGGGCGTACCTGCAAACTGCGCAACTTCAAAACTGGCTAGTGAGGGGAACCCACAAGAAACTCGTTGCAGTCACACGACCGTTTGGAAACCAACCCTCGCTTGCGAATCAAAAACGTATCGAATCACCCCGCTCGCAGTATATAACGGCACACGCAGCGGGTACGACAAAACGTCTACTCGTTACCTGACACGTCTTTGTCGGGAAGCTCGACGATTTCGAGCCAGTATTTGCCCAACGTCGTCACGACGTTCACCAGCGAATCGAACGTCACGGGCTTCGTGATGTAACTGGCCGCGTTGAGCAGGTACGCTTTGTTGATGTCGGCTTCGGACTTGGAAGTCGTCATGACGATGACGCGAATACCGGAATAGCGGGGGTTTTTCTTGAGTTCGACGAGGACTTCGCGGCCATCCATCCGCGGCATGTTCAAATCGAGCAACATCAGGCTGGGCCACGGCGAAGATGCGGGGTCGGCGAATTTGCCGCGCCGATTCAGGTAGTCGAACACTTCGACGCCGTCTTCGACGAAGCGGAGATCGTTGGCAAGCTTCGACTCGTAAAACGCTTCCTGCGTTAGCTTACGGTCGTCGGGATCGTCATCCGCAACCAGAATTGTCACCGGTTTCAACGTGAGGGGCATCGTTCAAGAACTCCTCGGAGGACAATCGAGATAAAACGTAGTGCCCACGCCAGGCTGCGAACGCACCGAAAGTGCGATCCCATGACGTTGTGCAATCTTCTTACAGATTGCCAGACCGAGTCCGGTGCCTTCGTACTGATTCCGCGCGTGTAGCCTTTGAAACAGTTCAAAAATCCGGTCGGCATACTGCTGCTCGAACCCGATCCCATTATCGCGCACTTCGACCCGGCAGCCTTCTCGACCCGACTTCGGCGGATCGATGTCGTCGTCGAGATTCTTAAAGTCGACGGCCCCGACGTGAATCATCGGTGGTCGTTCGGGTTTCGCAAACTTAATCGCGTTGCCGAGGAGATTCTGAAACAGTTGCCGCAGTTGCGATTCATCGCCGGACACCGTCGGCAGTGGGTCGAAGGTAATCCGGCCACCGAGTTGCTCCAAACGCACGTCGAACGTCGACGCGACTTCCGTCAGCACATCGTTCAGTTTCACCGGTTCAAACGGTTTGATCTTCGTGCTCACACGGCTGAACGCGAGGAGGTCTTCGATCAGTCTGCGCATTCGACCTGCGGCGTCGAGCATTCGGTCGATCGCGTCCTGACCGTCGGCATCGAGCTGCGCTTTTTGCTTCCGTAACAGCCGATCCCCGAACGATTGGATTTTGCGCAGCGGTTCCTGAAGATCGTGCGATGCGATATACGCGAACATTTCCAACTCCTCGTTGCTCGACCGGAGAAGTGCGCTTTGTGCTTTCAAATCGGCGGTCCGTTCTTGAACGAGACGCTCCAGATGATCGGACAGATCGCGATAGCGGGCTTCGCTGACTTTCACCGTCGCGTGCGTCAGTTCGAGCTTTTCGTTCGCGACCGTCAACGCTTCGTGGATATTCCGCCTGCGTTGCAATTCGGATTGGATCAGCCACGCGGCAACCAGAATGATGCCGATGGCCAATGCGGCGGCGACAAACGATGCGATCCGTGCCAGGCGAATTTGATCGCCGGCTTCCTCGTTGCGAATCTGTAGTATGCCGAATTCCTCTTCCAAAGCATCGGCCACGACGATGCGGATGCGGTCCATGACATTCTTGCCGTATCCGTCGGACACTCCCTGAATGGCCGCCTCTTTGCCGAGACGGTCGTGGAGGTCGATCGTTCGGTGCATTTCTTGAAATTTGTTCTCGATCAGCGCGGCAATCTCGACGAGCCGTTTCTGTTGAGAAGGATTCTCCGTCGTCAGCGTCCGAACGGTCTCGAATTGAGTTCCATACGATTTTTCTGCCCGAAGAAAGGGATCGAGGTAAGTTCGATTGCCGGTGAGCAAGTAACCGCGATGGCCGGTTTCCGCGTCTTTCACATCGGATAGCAGAGAGATCAATGCGGCTTGGACCGTTTGGGTATGAAGAACTAATAGCTGTGTTTTGACCATGCGGTCGAAGTTGTAGCTGCCGAGCGCCGCGTTCGAAATCACCGCGACGACGGCTAACGTCCAGAGCCAGAAATCGCGTTGACGGAACCGATTCATGCGAACGAACCTCGATGTAGGCCACCATGGGTACGACGAATGCCCAGGGGTACGACGAAAACGTCTAACCCTGGGCTAAAAGATGGAACCCCGTTGGGGTAAATCCGTTGAGACTCTTTACCCCAACGGGGTTAAATCCCATAGCTCAGGGTCGCGTCCGCGCCCCTGGGTGAATAGTTCTCGCCACTCGCCACTACTACCGAACTGCAATTCTCCTGCCAACGCGCTCGAAGTTGGCACGGCGGTTGCAATGTTACTCTTCTGTGTCCAGTCCCCTTGTTCTATCGGGAGAATCGTTATGTCGGAAACGACGCGCAAGATTAAAGGCGGCATCGCGGATGCCGCCGACGCAGTCAAGAACACGGGCAAAAAGGCCGTGGACAAGGCCAAAGATGCCGCCGAAGTCGTCGGCGATAATGTCAAAAGTGCGGGCGAATACGTCGGTGATAAGGCGAAAGATGCCGCTCAAGGTGCCGGCGAACTCGCCGAGAAGGCCGGTAAAAAAATCCGCAAACAGGGCGAGTAATCGACTGTTTTAGTGACACCCCCGCCGACCCGGTTTTACCGGGTCGGTTTTGTTTTGCGCAGATCCGATAGCAACCGTGCGAAGTCAGGTGCCGATACGAACCCCACGAGACCTACGAGCCACCGGGCTTGTCCCGGTGGGAAAGTGATTGCAGAAGCTTGTCACGATTCGCATTAGCTAATCTTCTTCAGCTTCTGGCGAGCTACTGGAATTCTCGTAGACCTCTTCAATGACGTCTTGATCTTCCGGCGTCATTTTCAGACTTTCGCGAAACGCCAATGCTTCCGCATCAGCAATGTATTGCACCACCCCATGCGCCTCTTGGACGACGTTTGCGATCTCCTGGATCGTCGTGCGGAAGAATTCCTTTCGGGGATTCACCTTGTTCACTTGGCATTTTCGAAATGCTTTGTGGAGAGAATTCTCTAATGCGGGTGCGTTATCCGAAGCGATCATCATGTGGACATCGAAAAGAAATGGCACAGAGGCACTACCTAACTCGTTGATTCGCTCCAGAGGTTCCAGTCGCCGTGTCATACCGATTTTGAATATCCCTTCGCCAAACGAACCGATGTTGGAGATCACATACACATGTCCCGATTTCGTGAGTTGCGCTTGGGATATTGCACGCAGAGATTTCGCGATCGCTTCGTCCAACTCCGTTTGTAGATTCTGAATTTCCAAAGAATGTTTATCGGTCGCTTCTGCCAGTGCTTTTGCGAGTGCGGCCTCAATAATTGTCTTTTCGCGCTCGGCCTGCTCGATGGCAGTTTGCGCTTCTTTTTCGCGACGTTGTTCCTCTCGAATCTGAGTCCGTATCCGAGCTTGTTCTTCCCGTTCGAGGGCAGACCGTACCGCTAACTCATACTGCTGTTTTAACTGTTGCAGAAGTCCGGCTTCTTGTGTGGGGTCAACCGTGACACCGATATCGCGACAGTCTTGGATCGTTTCGAGCAACTTGGTTCTCGAGGTCGTATAGTTATTCGGCGTGATTGATCGACTGAGCCATTTTTGACAATCGAGCAAGTATTTCGAAGACGTCAAATCGACTCGATTTGCAATTTGCTGCTGACGCTCTTGCGTCAAACGTTCTTCATACGCTTGTTTGGCAAGAAGTGTCGCGGTATTTCGAAGGTCGGTTTTTATAATCTTGTTTTCTTGTAGCAGATCTTGATACGAAATGATATTTTTATCGAACATCGCTTTCGTGGTTTCAAACTGTGCAATTGCTCGGGTAAGTGCGAGTTCATTCATCGTTTTTGTGGTTTCAAACTGTGCAATTGCGCGATTGAGTGTGAGTTCTGTGCTGCGAACTAACACTGCGCGTTCGTTTAACTGCTTTTCTCGGTGATTCTGCGCAGTTTGCTGTTGCTGAAGTATTTCATGTAATTCGGGGCATGGTTCAAATCGCAGTAGTTTTGGGTAGCAGGTGCGTACGTTTACGGGCTCGCGGGGGGCGCGAGTAGCGTGGGGTTTTCGGGCGGTGGCGAG
>JAYWCL010000308.1:0-8143 GCA_043780595.1 Limnoglobus sp. | reverse complement strand
AGTCAAGAGTTGTGGCGCTACCGCGAGCTATTTTACTACTTGATGTTGCGCGAACTGAAACTGCGTTACAAGCAGACGATCCTCGGTGTGGGCTGGTCGTTGTTTCAGCCGATCGCGACGGTGATGGTGTTCGTCATCTTCATCGGACACATGGGCCAAACGGACAAATATGTCAATAATTACACGCTATACGTGTTGCTCGGCGTGATCCCGTGGACGTTCTTTTCGTCGGCGATGTCGAACGCGGGGAACAGCCTATTGGCGAACGAACGGCTCGTCACGAAAGTCTACTTCCCGAGGCTACTGCTTCCGCTATCGAACGTCGGTTCGGCGTTCGTCGACTTCCTGATTTCCTGCGGATTGATCGGCATCGCCATGCTCTGGTTCGGCGTGGCTCCGGCGTGGACGATCGTCTTCGCGCCGTTCGTACTCGCACTGTTGTGCCTCACGGCGACGGGCTTCGGCGTGCTGTTGTCTGCGCTCATCGTCGCGCAACGCGACTTCCGCTACTTACTCACCTTCGGCACGCAATTGTGGATGTTCGCGACGCCGTGCATCTATCTGGGGCCAGACGCCGTCGGACCGGCCGCACGGATGATCCTGCCGTTGAACCCGCTTTACGGGTTGATCTACAACTTGCGGAATCTCGTCCTCGGCGGTCCGATGGACAACTTCGCATGGTACTCGCTGGCGATCTCCGGATCGGTCGGCTTGTGCGTATTGTTTCTGGGCCTGTTCTACTTCCGCCGCGTCGAACGAACCTTCGCCGACACGATTTAGGAATTAGCCGCGGAGCGCATCACCATTGCACGCGAGCCGCGTACATCACGTATGAAAGGATTTCTCGATGCTCGGAGCCACTCTTGCCGTTGCGCCGTTTCTGAAGCGAATGGCCGACGAACTACTGCGGATCGACGCGGACGAAGTGCAGACGCTCGCGGATTGGATGCACGCGCGCTATCGGGCGGGGCGGATGATCTTCGTCATCGGCAACGGCGGTAGCGGATCGAACGCTTCGCACTTTTGCGAAGACATCGGCAAAGGTACGCTGCGCAAACAGGATTTCGACGACGACGCGAAAGTGCGGTTCAAAATCCTCAGCTTGACGGATAATACGCCCTACATTTTGGCGTGGGGGAACGACGAAGGCTTCGACCGCGTGTTCCTCGAACAGTTGAAGAATCTCGCCAGCGAAGGCGATTTGCTGGTGGCGATTAGTGGATCCGGGAACAGCCCGAACATTCTGCGTGCCGTGGAGTGGGCGAATCGCCACGGCGTGGGAACGTACGGCTGCACGGGCTTCGATGGCGGCAAGTTGCGCGGCATGTGCCGGGCGGGCCTCCACATTGACTCCAACGACATGGGCATCGTCGAAACGCTCCACCTGGCGGCGTTCCACTGGGTGGTCGACGACCTTTACCGCCGACTGGCAGATTTACCGAAACCATGAAACCTGCGATTCGAGCCGAGAACCTTTCCAAACGCTATCGCATCGGGGCGAACCCGACCGGCGACCTCAACCTGACCGAATCGGTGAAGCGAATCGTCCGCGGAACATTCTCCAAGGTGCGTTCGCTGGTCCGTACCGATGCGGTCGAGGACGAAAACTCGTTTTGGGCGGTGAAGGATATTTCGTTTGAAGTGCCCCGCGGCGAAGCGATCGGCGTCATCGGTCGCAACGGCGCGGGCAAGTCGACGCTGTTCAAACTCCTGTCGCGGATCACCGAGCCGACGCACGGCCGCCTCGAACTGCGCGGCCGAATGGGCAGCTTGCTCGAAGTCGGCACCGGCTTCCATCCGGAACTGTCGGGCCGCGAAAACATCTTCATGAACGGCTCGATTCTCGGCATGTCCCGCCGCGAAATCCTCGCCAAGTTCGATCAGATCGTCGAGTTCTCCGAAGTCGGCAAGTTCCTCGATACCCCCGTCAAACGCTATTCCTCCGGCATGTACGTCCGCCTCGCCTTCGCCGTCGTAGCGCACCTCGAACCGGAAATTCTCGTTATCGACGAAGTCCTCGCCGTCGGCGATGCGAGCTTTCAAAAACGCTGTATCGACCGGATGATTCAACTCGCGCAGTCGGGCAAAACGATCCTGTTCGTCAGCCACAACATGCAGCAAATTCCACGATTGTGCCAGCGGGCTGTCATGCTCGAACGCGGGCAGATGGTCGAGATCGGCCCCGCCGGCGCGGTCACGCAGTCGTACATGGATCGCTTGCTCACCGATGCCCGCACGAACGACCTCAGCACCAAGTCGCGATCCGGCGACGGTCGCGCGCGGTTCAGCCGAGCGGGGTTGGTCGATCCCGAAGGACGGCCACTTTCGGTGTTCACCAGCGGAGACGATCTCATTTTGCGAATGGACATCACCGCGAAGGCGGCGATCGCCGATGTCGACGTGCAAGTCATCGTGCAAAATCTGTACGGGACGCGAATCGTCACGGGGTGGTCGCGAGAAGTCGGCTTCTCGATCGCGCTGCACGAAGGCACGCAGACGGTCGAATGCCGACTGAAAGGGGTTGGCCTTCGACCCGGTCATGCCATAATGATGAATCTGTTGGCTGCGACCGGAAACGGCACGATACTCGACTCCGTCGATAATGCCGTGGTGTACGACGTGGTGGGCGACGATCGCCACCGCCACTTGTCCACCAGTGCCGATCAGGGGATTGTCGTTTACGACAACGAATGGCGTGCCATCGGGTAACCGACGCGCAAGACCTACGAGACAAGGCTGTCCGATGAAGGTAACCGTAGCAATCTGTACGTGGAATCGCGCGGCGTTGCTCGATCGCACGCTCGCGTCGTTCCACAACTTGCACCTTCCCGCCGGGTTGGAATGGGAAATCGTCGTCGTCGATAATAATTGCACCGACGATACCGCCGCGATTGTGGCCAAGCACGCCGTAAGGTTACCTATTATTCGCGTTGTGGAAGTCCGTCAGGGTCACTCGCACGCCCGCAACCGCGCCGTCGATACCGCGCGAGGGGAACTGATCCTCTGGACGGACGACGACGTGCAAGTATCCGAGAACTGGGTGGCGGAGTTCGTTCGCGTGGCGGATGAGAATCCGGAGGCGGGCTACTTCGGTGGGCGCGTGACGCCGTGGTACGGCGACGATGTGCCACCAGCGAACCGGGCACGAATCGAAGCGAATGCGACGCGGTTGGCCGCGGTGTTTTCGCTGAAAGACTACGGCACGAATGTGCGGCCGTTCGCCGGTAACGAAGGTCCGTTCGGTGCGAACATGGCGTACCGCACGGAACTGATGCGTCGGTTCCGCTTCGATCCGATCTTCGGTCGCGTGAAAACCGAACTCATTGGGGCCGACGAAGTCTCGGTGATTCGCGCGATGCAAGCTGAAGCGATCCCCGGTATGTGGGTCGGCACGACGGAAGTGGAGCATTATATCCCGCGCGAGCGGACGACCTTGCACCACTTCTGGGCTTACTTTCATGCGCTCGGTCGGACGCACGTGCGGCTCGAAGGGCTGCCCGTTTGTCCGACGCTGTTCGGTCGGCCGCGCTGGACGGTACTCGGGTATGCGAAGGCGAGGTTGCGGGCGTGGGTCGGGCGAATGCGCGGGCGACCCGATTGGCTCGACGATTATTTAACCGCCGCCAAGTATGCGGGGTTCTTGGCCGAGTGTGCCGCGAACCGCGAACCGGCCACTGCTGGCTACCTCGTCGCACCGCGTTGGCCGGCGACTGCCCCCGCCGCGTGATTTAATATCCTCACACACGGTTGACTGCTTCCCCCGATGCCGATGCTGACCATCGCCATTTGCACTTGGAACCGAGCCGCGATGCTCGACCGGGTGCTCGCACACATGACGAGCCTCGTCGTCCCGCCGGGCGTCGACTGGGAAATTCTCGTCGTCGACAACAACAGCACCGATGAGACCGACGCCGTCGCCACCAAACACGCGGCACACTTGCCGATACGGGTCGTTCTCGAATCGACGCCGGGCATCTCGCACGCCCGCAACCGAGCTATCCATGAAGCCCGCGGCGACATCATCGCCTGGACCGACGACGACGCCTTTCCCGAACCCGATTGGATCGCGAAACTCCTTTCCGCATTCGACAAACACGACGCGGACCTCGTGTTCGGTCGCGTGTTGCCGCTCTGGGAATCGGGCCAGCCCCCCGCGTGGTACGGGCCGAAGTTCGCGGGCATGTTCGCACTCATCGACCTCGGCGGCGAGAGTCGCATCATCCGCGATCCGACCGTGATGGGCTTCAACGTCAACCTCGCGTTCCGACGCAACCTCGTCGAAAAAATCGGCCTCTACCGCCTCGACATCGGCACCGGGCGCATGGCGGGCGGCGAAGACACCGATCTCTTTCAACGCGCCTACGGCAACGGCGCGACGGTGGTATACGAACCTGAATCGCTGGTGCGCCATTACATTCCCGCGTCGCGGTCGACGAAGCGCTTCTACCGCCGTTACACCTGGGGCGGCAGTCCGAACCACCTGAAACTGTTGCAAGACGAAACCGCCGGCGTGCCGAAGTTCCTCGGCCTGCCTCGCTATTTCCTACGCAAACATTTGCAGTATCTCGTCGGGTATCTCTCCGGCCCGTTCACCGAGCAATCGAGCCAGACGTTTTATTGCGAACTGAAACTGATCCGCCTCGTTGGGCTGTACTGGTCGTTGCTCACGCACTCGACCCCCGAACACGTGAAACACCGCGCGGGAGAATGAGCGATGCCCGCTACTTGGATCGTCCTCGTCGATTTCAACGGCCTCGACGATACGCGAAAATGCCTGCAATCTCTGGCTGTTTCGACGATGCTCGCAAATGTCGTCGTCGTCGATAATGCCTCGAAGGTCGAAGTCGGCACCGCGTTGCAGGCGGAGTTTCCATCGGTGGCGTTCGTGCGTTCGCCGGTCAACGGCGGATGGGCGGGCGGCAACAATATCGGCGTGAAGCACGCGATGGAACGCGGTGCGGACCTCATCATTTTGTTGAACAACGACACGACCGTGCCGCCGGAGTTCACCGCGAAAATGATCGCCGCCGCCGAGGCGCACCCGAACTACGGCGTACTCGGTCCGATCATTCACTTCATGGACGAACCCAGCAAAGTGCAAACCACTGGCGTCGTCTTCAATCGTCCCGACCGCGCCGGTTTCTTTCAGCCGATCGACGTCGCGACGACACTCGGTGCCCCTGCCGTCGTCGATGTCGACATCGTGAACGGATGCTGCCTGATGATCCGCCGTGCGACGGTCGAGAAAATCGGCCCGATCGACGAACGCTACTTCCTCATCCACGAAGAATCCGATTGGTGCCTGCGGGTTCAAGAGGCGGGCGGCGCGTGTGGCGTGATTGCTGAGGGTCTGGTCTGGCACAAAGGTTCGAGTTCGTTTCAACGCGAAGGGAAGGCACTCCAACGCTACTTCGACGCGCGAAACTTGCTCCGGTTACTGTTGCGTCACCGTCGCCGCAAGACGGCCCGCAAGCCGTTACCCGCACTCATTCATTATTTGAAATACATCTTCCACCGCTACGCGCACGAGAAAGATGGCGGTTTCGACAAGTCCGCCCGTGCCGTACTCGAAGGTCTCTACGATGGCCTCCTCAGTCGCAGCGGCCCCTATCCCAAAGGTTGGCGGCCCGGCTTATTCACGCTCCGAGGAATGGCTTACCTCGCCTGGCGAGTGCGGTCGAGATGATCCCCGCTTCTGTTGCGCCATACCGAAGTGTCGAAGGAAGTTGGGTAATCAGATAGAATCTCTCGATGAGCCACTCGATTGAAGAACTGACGGAGAAGTTTCTACAGAACTGCGGTGAAGCGGGCGAGAGTGAACGGCGCGTCTTGGAACATCTCACGAAACGCCTGCACATTAGCCGGAACGCGAACCGAGATTACGAAGAGACGCTGACGGTCGGGCAACGCATGGCCGACCGCATTGCCATCTTTGGCGGGTCGTGGACGTTCATCCTGATTTTCTTGTTATTGTTGCTCAGTTGGGTCGTGCTGAATACAGTCGTGCTGGCGTGGTTTAACGGTAGTTTCGATCCGTACCCATACATCTTTCTCAATCTGATATTATCCATGTTGGCCGCGCTGCAAGCCCCGGTCATCATGATGTCGCAAAACCGCCATTCGGCGAAAGACCGCGCCGCCGCCGAGCACGATTACGAAGTCAACCTGAAGGCCGAACTGGAGATTCTGGCACTCCATCAGAAGGTCGATACGCTACGCGAAAAACAATGGGGCGAGCTGGTTGCCATGCAGCAGCAGCAAATCGAATTGTTGAGAAAATTAATGGGCGAACGCGAATAGCGTTCGATTTCGCGCATTCTTTGCCGAATCCACTGACAGCCATAGGGTGACCGACATGTTCCCACTGACACGACGCGATGCGCTCACCCGTTGCGGGACGGGCCTCGGCATGATGGCTCTCGCCGGAGTGATGGCCGACGATGCGCGTGCGGCACCGGCGACCGATCCGCTCGCGCCGAAGCCCGGTCACTTTGCGGGCAAGGCGAAACACGTCGTTCACTTGTTCATGAACGGCGGGCCGTCGCAGGTCGATACGTTCGACCCGAAGCCCGCGCTCGACAAGTATCACGGCAAGCCACTGCCCACCACGAACCTACGCACGGAACGCAAGACCGGCGTGGCGATGCGGTCGCCGTTCGCGTTCAAAAAGTATGGCAAATCGGGAATTGAAGTCAGCGATTTGTTCGCAAAGACCGCCG
Source organism: Limnoglobus sp. (assembly GCA_043780595.1). Classification (GTDB taxonomy): domain Bacteria; phylum Planctomycetota; class Planctomycetia; order Gemmatales; family Gemmataceae; genus Limnoglobus. Next base: position 1,424 of record JAYWCL010000308.1, on the reverse strand, counting down.
CGCACGTCGACGACATGTGCATCATCCGGTCGATGTATGCGGACGTACCGAACCACGAGCCGTCGCTGATGCTCATGAACTGCGGCGATGGTCGCTTGCCGCGTCCGAGTTTCGGTTCGTGGGTGACTTACGGCCTCGGCAGCGAGAACCGCAACCTGCCGGGGTTCGTCGTCATGTGCCCCGGCGGCTACCCGATCGTCACCACCCAAAACTGGCGTTCCGGGTTCCTACCGGGCGTCTACCAAGGGACGTATCTCGACACGAAACATACTGAAGTCGATAAGCTCGTCGCGTTCATCCGCAACTCGGACATGCCCCTGACACGACAGCGCGATCAACTCGACCTCGTGAAGGCGTTGAACGACGAACACCTGGCCGCACGGCAAGCGGACGCGCAATTGGAGGCGCGCATCCGTACGTTTGAACTCGCGTTCCGGATGCAATCCGAAGCGACCGATGCCTTCGATTTGACCAAGGAAACGAAAGCCACCCGCGAACTCTACGGCGATACGACGCACGGCCGGCAGTTGCTCTACACGCGCCGCCTAATCGAACGCGGGGTGCGGTTCGTGCAAGTTTGGAGCGGGGCCGGGCAGCCGTGGGACAACCACGACGGCCTCGAAAAGCAGCACGCGAAACTCGCCGCTGAATGGGATAAACCGATCGCTGCGTTCCTGACCGACCTGAAGCGGGTCGGCTTATTCGACAGCACGTTGGTGCAATGGGGCGGCGAGTTCGGACGCACGCCCGTCGCCGAACTGCCCGCGTTGAATGGCCGCGATCACAACCATTACGGCTTCACCTGTTGGCTGGCCGGCGGCGGGGCGAAGGGTGGAACCGTCGTCGGCGCGACCGACGAATTCGGCTTCAAAGCCGAAGAGAACCGCGTCCACGTTCACGACCTGCACGCGACGATGTTGCACCTACTCGGCTTCGACCACGAAAAGCTAACCTACCGCTACGCCGGCCGCGACTTCCGCCTCACCGACGTCCACGGTCGGATCGTGAAAGAAATCGTGGGATGAAAATAAGTCTTCGTAACGGAAGTCGTGAGACTTCCAAACGACTCGCACCGCTTAATTCGCCTCCAGATTCGGAACGGATTGATTGTCGCCAACGGGTCGTTTCTTCCGGAACCAACCCCAAAAGTCAAACGATTTTGGTTTCACAACGGCGAGACTCGTATCGACTCGGTCCGACGCATTCGCATAACCCGCGATGATACGTTCGTCGTAGACGAGCGGATTCAGGACATATTTGAGACCGAATACACGTATGTCGTACAAACTATGAACCTGACATAATATCAGATAGATAGCATGTCTGGTTGCTATTACCTCGGCTCGGAACAACATCACATATCATTTGCCGCGGCATATTGCACGAATGGAGCCTGAAAGTAACTTCGCACACGATCTGGAAAA
>JAYWCL010000307.1:0-50544 GCA_043780595.1 Limnoglobus sp. | reverse complement strand
GCCTCGCCACCACCCGAAACCCCCACGCTACTCGCGCCCCCCGCGAGCCCGTAAACGTACGCACCTGCTACCCAAAACTACTGCGATTTGAACCATGCCAGAATTTGTGATCCAAGAAGCGAAAATTACAGAATATCTTCTCGACCTTCTGCATGATGTTGGAGGTAGTAAAGCCCGCTTTTTCTTAGCTCGTGGCTTCCGTCTCGATGCGTGGGAAAACTTTGCCGCTGCAATAAAAGAACTTGGTCTTGCGAATCCGATTGCGTATCGTTCAGAGACGAGTCACGGTATAAAGTACGTTGTAGATGGGAAGTTGAGAACCCCATCGGGTGAAGAACCGATGGTGCGAACCGTATGGATTGTCGATGTCGGGCATTCGATTCCCCGTTTGGTCACTGCGTTTCCGTTCAAAGGAATTAAAACATGATCGCCGAACATGAATTGGTCGTTCTGACGAAAGATATTTCAGCCGAAGAATTGAAAGCGGGGGACGTGGGCACAGTTGTCCATGTCTACAGTGACGGACTTGCTTACTTACGAAGTCGAATTTACGACCCTGAATGGAAGCACCGTGGCCGTGACTACTGTGGATGCAGCAGATCTGCGAACAGTTACCCAAACGGATCGTTCGCACGCTCGAGTGGCTGCGTTCTCCCAGTGACTGTCCCGGTGGCTCGGAAAATCCCACCGGGACAAGCCCGGTGGCTCGTTGAGAATCTACTTCTTCGCGTGCTCGTCTTTGCTGCCGAGGATTCGCATTCCGTAGAAGCTGCGATGCACGAAGAACATCGAGATCACCAGGAACGTGATCGTCAGGCCGATGGCGAGGTTGCCGTTCTCCTTGTTCCTCTTCAGTTCCTCGGCGAGTTCCACGGCTAACAACCCGAATAGCGTCGTGAACTTGATGATCGGGTTCAGCGCGACGGAACTCGTGTCCTTGAACGGATCGCCCACGGTGTCGCCGACGACGCAGGCATCGTGGAGAGGGGTGCCTTTCGCTTTCAGTTCGGTTTCGACGATCTTCTTCGCATTGTCCCACGCACCGCCCGCATTCGCCATGAAGATCGCTTGATACAGGCCGAACAGCGCGATGCTAATCAGGTAGCCGATGAAGAAAAAGCTTTCGAGGAACGCGAAGCCGAGCGTCGCGAAGAACACCGTCAGGAAGATGTTGAACATCCCCTTCTGCGCGTATTGCGTGCAAATCTCGACGACCTTTTTGCTGTCTTCGGTACTCGCCTTTTTCACCGAATCATCGAGCTTGATGTTCGCTTTGATGAACTCGACCGCACGATACGCCCCCGTCGTCACGGCCTGCATACTCGCACCGGTGAACCAGTAAATCACCGCACCGCCCGCGATCAAGCCGAGCAAGAACGGTGGGTACAGGATCGAGAGTTTATCGAGGTTGATCGCGAGTGCGCGGTGCGTTTCGGGGTCGGTCGTCAGACCCATGATGATGCTGAAAATCATCGTCGTGGCACCGACGACGGCGGTGCCGATGAGCACCGGTTTCGCGGTCGCCTTGAACGTGTTGCCCGCACCGTCGTTCTTTTCGAGGTTGTCTTTCGCAACCTGGAAATCGGCATCGTAGCCGTAGACGGACTTCAATTCGCTCTTGATATTCGGCTCTTCTTCGATCGCCGAAAGTTCGTAAACGCTCTGTGCGTTGTCTGTGACGGGTCCATAACTATCGACCGCGATCGTCACCGGTCCCATGCCGAGGAACCCGAACGCGACGAGGCCGAACGCGAACACCGCCGTCGTGCCATCGAGCATAATCCCGCCAGGAATCATCATGCTGATCCAATACGAGATGCCCATCAAGGCGAGCAACGTCATGCCGATCCAGTATGCGGAGAAATTCCCCGCGACGAGGCCCGACAGAATGTTGAGCGACGCACCGCCTTCGCGAGACGATGTCACGACTTCGCGAACGTGCGCGCTTTCGGTGCTGGTGAAAATCTTCACCAGTTCGGGGATGATCGCACCGGCCAGTGTGCCGCACGTAATGATCGTCGACAGTTGCCACCAAACCGACGTCGAGCCACCGAGGTTCGGAATCAGCAAGTAGCTCATCGCGTAGGTCGCCACGACGCTGACGATGCTCGTCAACCAGACGAGGAAAGTCAGTGGCGCTTCGTAGTTGAAGTCTTTGCTTTCGCCGTATTTCGCCTTTGCGATCAGTTCGTTCACGAAGTAGCTGACGCCCGACGCGATGACCATCATCACGCGCATCATGAAAATCCAGACGAGCAATTGAACCTGGATTTTCGGGTCGCCGACCGCGAGCAGAATGAACGTGATGAGTGCCACACCCGTGACGCCGTACGTTTCAAAACCATCGGCACTCGGCCCGACGCTGTCGCCCGCATTGTCGCCCGTACAGTCGGCAATCACGCCGGGGTTCCGTGCGTCGTCTTCTTTAATCTTGAAGACGATTTTCATGAGGTCGGCACCGATGTCGGCGATCTTCGTGAAGATACCGCCCGCGACGCGCAGCGCCGCCGCACCGAGCGATTCGCCGATGGCAAACCCGATGAAGCACGGGCCAGCGTACTCGCCGGGAACGAACATGAGGATGATGAGCATCAGCAGCAATTCGACGCTGATGAGCAACATGCCGATGCTGATACCCGCTTTCAGCGGAATCGCGTAGCAGGGGTAGGCTTTGCCACTGAGCGCAGCAAACGCGGTCCGGCTATTGGCGAAGGTGTTGACGCGAATGCCGAACCACGCAACGCCGTAACTGCCCAAGATGCCGACGACGCTGAACCCGAGGATCACCGCCACGATCTCGATCGGGAAGCCATCGCGAATGATTCCCGTCGCGGGATCTTTGTACTTCGTGAGGTAGCCGAAATAGAGGCCGATGACGGCCGCGATGAACAGCCAGAGCATCGCGAGGAACTTCCCCTGCGTAATCAGGTACGTCTTGCAGGTTTCGTAAATGAGTTCGGAGACTTCCAACATCGTCTTGTGAACGGGCAGATTTTTGAGCTGTCGGTACATGATGAGGCCGAACACCAGGCCTGCGACCGACACGGCGAGACCGACGTAGAGCAAGTCCTTGCCGCCGATGCCCCCGCCTCCCACGACGTTATCGAGAAATGCCGCCGAGTTGAGGTCGGGCAGTTTCAGGTCGGCTTCGCCTGCGTAACCGAGCGCGGGGCTGAAGATTATGGCGAGAACGGTCGCGATAAGTGGTCGCGACAGACGCCGTACTATCGACAAAAGCATCAGTGAATCTCCGAGGATGACGCGACACCGTGGGCCGTACGCGAGGAGAGTCCGGCAAAGGAGCCACCGTCGGTCATGTGTAGAAGTGTGGTAGCTTAACCGACGACCGAACCGATTACGAGCATTATTCTGGTAATCTCCGTTTCATCGCACCATGGGGTGAATCGCGGGTGCGCGAACATGAATAAAACTCGCGTTGTCATCCGAGACAACGTGCCCCCGCGCTTCGCTGCGAAGACTACGCGGCGCGGCTAAACGGGGAAGGAATACCGCATCGCCTTCGATGTGGGCACGATCGAATTAGCAGACGCGCAAGCGAGGGATAAATCGGTCGTAGTCTTCCCATCACTTGGAGGCGATACTATGGAACCGACGGTAGAAGACGTATTGGCCCTGATCGAGAAGCGTCCGGCAGATGCGGAGTTGTACCAGCAACTCGGGCATTTGTACAACAAAGCAGACCGGCGGGAGGAGGCACGCGCGGCATACGAGCGGTCACTCGAGCTCAATCCGAAAGACGCATTTACGCATCTATTCCTCGGCAACTGGTTCTATGCTTCCCGGTCGTATCCGGAGGCATTAGCACGGTTCCAGAACGCAGCCGAACTGATGCCCGATCAGGCCGTTGCCTTCTGGTGTCTGGGGGATGCCTATCGGGCACAGGGCATTTACCATTTGGCTCAACAGTCCTACGAAACCGCCGTCCACGTTGCCCCGGACGATGATCAGGCCCGCGAGAAACTGGCAGGGTGGCACGAGTGCCGAAGGGGAATAACGGACAAGACGCTCGGAATGATCCGGATGGCGTTTCGCAACGATCAGGCTGCCACCACAATCCTGTTGGCGTCGCGTTGGCTAAAGGCTCATCCGGATGATATCTGTGTGATTTTCAACTATGCTGAGATTCTGTACAAGATGACGCGGTACGAGGAGGCCATCCGCGTCTATCTCGATGCGATCGAGCGATTTGGGGACCATCGTTGGGGGTTATTCAACCAGATGGGGCATTTGTACCGCTACCGAGGAGATTACGCTGCCGCGGAACTGTGGTATCAGAAGGCTGTCGATGAAGACCCGGATGAGGCAGGGAGTTACATTTTTCTGGGGGCTGTCCAGTCCCGGCAAGGCAAGTTGACGCACGCCGAAGCATCACATCGTAGGGCCACCCAGTGTCCTGGCAGCTTGGCCTACGAGGCCTATCACAACCTGGGGCTGGTTCTCCGTGGCCAAGGCCGATTTGCGGAAGCGGCCGACTGCTTCCGCAAGGCAATCGAACTCTGTCCGAAGTACCCTCATGCCATCGAGGCGTTGCAAGATGTCGAAGCCGCATTGACGTTGACTGTGGATGACGAGGCCGAATAGGAACTCGAACTGGCGGTCTATCTGCGGTTGACACCGGTTCACCGCGCGATCATAACCCGGCGCATTCGCGACAATCCCGGAGTATTCCTATGTACCGTACTTTACTCGTAGTTCTGCTACTCGCATCGTCGGCGTTTGCTGCGGAACCGACCGATGCCGAGAAACTCGTCGGGTTCTGGAAGCCGGTTTCGATCTTGTGCGATGGCCGCGAGCAACTCCCTAAGGGGCAGGCCGACGATTTCACGCTGGTTATCAAGGATGGCGAATATCGCCTTTACAAAGTGCTCGATAAAGCGAAAGACGAACACGCGCGGCTCATTTCGGCGGAACTGGTGCTGAATGCAAAACTCATGACGTTCGAGTGGAACGTGATCTCCGGCCCGCGAAAAGGCGAGAAGTATCACGGTCTCTACGCGAAAAAAGACGGCCAACTGATCTTCTGCTACTGTCCCACTGAGAAGCCACGCCCCACGCAACTCGAATCCGCAGTCGGTAGCGGCGTCTATCTGGAAACGTGGGTTCCAGAGAAAAAGTAGCCTTGGGAATCGACGTAAGTCCGAATTGCGGAAGCTCAAAAACCGTTTTTTTGCCATTTTCGCGTCCCAAAACGCGACTTTTCGATCGCAAATCGCCGATCCGTTCCGAGGGGTTTTGCGTTATCCTGTCATCTTGTCGTGATTTGCGTCGAGGCTCTCGATTACACATCAGCCGAAACTACTGGTCATTTCGCGACCAAATGCGACCGAAAATCGACTGAATGCGACACAAAATCGACCGAGTTCGACATTTCTGTGTCATTTCGCGACACTTTTGCGTCACTCCGTGCAAGTCGCAAATTCCGGGTTACGTCCCATCGCCTGCGATTTTTTGACTTCGTGAATTCGTGTGGGTGAAGATCGCTAACGGAATCCCACAATCTCGTTGAGATTCTTGTTGACTGAAATGGAAATCCAGACGAAACTATTGTGAAGCTCCCATGTTTAACGATGAGAGAAGCCTCATCGGTCGCGTTTAACCTCACCCACCTGCTCGTTTCCCTTTGATCGGAGTTCGGCATGTTGCAGTTCAACGGTTCGGCTGGCCAGCGATTTTGCGATGGCGTTTCGCGTCGCGAAATGTTGAAGATCGGTGCCTTCGGGGCCACGCTGACGCTCGCCGATGCGATGCGAGCGCAGGCTGCCGCGAAGAAGCAAGATGCCCGTAGCCAGTCGATGAAGTCGGCGATCTTCATCTACCTACCTGGCGGACCGTCGCATCTCGACATGTACGATCTCAAGCCCGATGCCCCCGTCGAAATTCGTGGCGACTTCAAACCGATTTCGACGAATGTGCCCGGCGTGCAGATCTGCGAACACTTCCCGATGCAGGCGAAGATGTTCGACAAACTCGCCGTCGTTCGCTCGCTCACCTCGGTCGACGAACACAGCGATTCGCTGGTCACGACCGGTTACCCGGAGCGCGTCAACGCGACGGCGGGCCACCCGTCGTTCGGCTCGGTCATCTCGAAACTTCGCAGCGAATCGTCGGGTGCGGTGCCCCCTTACGTCAGCCTGCGCGGCATGTCGCGCGGCACCGAACCGGGGTACCTCGGCGTTTCGCACCGGCCATTCACGCCGAGCGGCCCCGGCAATTCCAACTTGAGGTTGGCCAACGGCGTCAATTCGGATCGCCTCGATCACCGTCGCAACCTGCTCGAATCGTTCGACGATACCCGCCGCGAAATCGATGCATCCGGAACGATGGTCGGCATCGATAGTTACACCGAACGCGCACTCGAAATGGTGTCGAGTGGCGTCGTCCGCAACGCACTCAATATCGACAAGGAAGATGCCAAAGTTCGCGAACGCTACAAGGGCATCGAGCAGTTCCTGACGGCACGTCGGCTGATCGAAGCGGGCGTCGGTTTCGTGACGCTTTCCATCGGTGGCTGGGACACGCACAGTGGCAACTTCACCACCTTGAAGAAGCAACTTCCGAAGGTCGATCAAGCGATTGCGAACCTGATTCAAGACCTGCACGATCGCGGAATGCAAGACGATGTCGTGACCGTGATGTGGGGTGAATTTGGCCGAACGCCGAAAGTGAATACGAGCGCAGGCCGCGATCACTGGTCGCCCGCAATGGGCGCACTCGTGGCGGGTGGCGGCCTGAAAATGGGCCAAGCCATCGGTGCGACGAACGCCAAGGGCGAACGCCCCAAAGATCGCGCCTACACCGTGCCGCAAGTCATGAGTACGCTGTATCGTGCGATCGGCATCGACCCCGCGATGACGTTCCCGAACGGCGCAGGCCGCCCCATGTACGTCTTGGACGACCGCGAGCCGGTCAAAGAACTGCTATAATGTCAGCGCCCGGTGTGCCACCGTACATCGGGCGTCGTTTTCCGCACGCGACTCATCCCACCTGAAGACCACTCGCTATGCGCACTCTCCTCACGTTCGGCTTGGTTTTCAGTACGTTCGCATTCGCGAACGCCGCTGAGACACTGCCCACCCCAGCGGAAATCGTCGCGTTCCCGGCCCAACTGACCGTACGCGGTTCGGACGATGCGCCACAGTTGCTCATCGATGGTAAGCTGCCGAACAATCGCTCGGTCGATCTGACTTCCGCCGTGAAGTACAGCGTTTCCGATGCGAACATTGTTCGAGTCAACGCCGATGGCCGCGTCTTCCCGTTGGCGAATGGCCGCGCGGAAATCGTTGCCACGTTCGGCGGTCTGACGACGAAAATTCCCACGATCGTCGAAGCGATGGAGACGCCGAGACCGTTGAACTTCAACAACCAAATCGAGCCGATTCTGACGAAGATGAGTTGCAATTCGGGCGGCTGCCACGGCAAAATTCAGGGGCAGAACGGCTTCCGGTTGTCGCTACTCGGCTTCGATCCCGAACTCGATTACACCACGTTGCTAAAGGAATCGCGGGGCCGCCGGCTGTTCCCCGCCGCACCGGATACCTCGCTGTTTCTCACGAAGTCATCGGGCCAAGTCCCGCACGGCGGCGGCAAGAAAATGGACGTCGGCTCCGAGGAATACAAGATCCTCCGCCGCTGGATCGCCACCGGTATGCCGTACGGAAGCCCCACCGACCCGACGATTGCGAAGATCGTCGTTTACCCGAATTCGCGGGTACTCGACCGACAAGCCCGGCAGCAACTCGCCGTTCACGCCCACTATTCCGATGGCACCATCGAAGATGTGACAAGACGCTGTCAGTTTGAAACGAACGAGACGGAAGTGGCGACGGTCAACGAATCGGGCCTCGTTCAAACGCTATCGATGACGGGCCAAGCCGGCGTGATGGTCCGCTTCAGCGGGCAGGTCAACGTCTTCCGTGCCATCGTGCCACGCCCCGGCGTCGCCCCGAACTTTACCTTCGCGGCAAACACCGTCGTCGACAATTTCACCAGCCAGAAATGGCGCGAACTCGGTATCGTGCCTTCGGAGATTTGCACCGACGAGCAGTTCATTCGCCGTGCGTATCTCGATGTCACAGGCTCACTGCCCGCACCCGCTGCGGTGGCTGCGTATGTGGCCGATGTATCAGCCGATAAACGCGACAAGCTGATCGACCGCCTCGTCGAGACGCCCGAGTTCAGCTATTACTTCGCGAATAAATGGGCCGACGTGTTGCGTGTAAAGCGACGCGGGCAGCCGAGCCGCGCGACGGGCACGTTCGCGTTCCACGCCTGGATTCGCGATGCGATGGCGACCGATATGCCCTACGACAAGTTCGCGAGAGACATCATCTGTTCGAGTGGCGACGAAGAAAAATCGCCGACGACAGTATGGTACAAAGAGGTTGCAACCGCCGAGAACTTCGTCGACGACCTTTCGCAAGTGTTCCTCGGTCAACGGATGGCGTGTGCGAACTGCCACCACCACCCGTACGAAAAATGGAGTCAGGACGACTACTGGGGCATGGCCGCGTTCTTCGGTCGCGTCGGCAAAAAAGCGATCGCCACGCCGGGGTCGAACAACAATAACCAGGATCGCAAGCAACTGATTTACGTGCGATCCAACGGCTCCGTCACGAACAAACGCACGAACAAAACCGCACCGCTAAAGCCGCTCGATGCCGAAGCCGTCGTGGTCGATGGCAAGGATGATCCCCGCGAACAGTTGGCCGACTGGATGACGAACCCCGCGAACCCGTTCTTCGCTCGCACCGTGGCGAACCGCTACTGGGCGCACTTCTTCGGTCGCGGTATCGTCGATCCGATCGACGACATGCGCGTGACGAACCCGCCATCGAACCCCGAACTTCTGAACGCACTCGCCGCGAATTTCATCGAGAACAAGTTCTCGCTGAAGTCGTTAGTGAAGACGATTTGCAAGAGCCGGACGTATCAACTGAGTGCCGCACCGAACGAGTTCAACAAGTCCGACAAACAGTCGTACGCTCGCTATTACCCGAAGCGCCTCGCCGCCGAAGTCGTCTTCGATGCCGTCTGCAAAGTGACGGACAGCCCCTCGCAGTTCCCCGGTTTGCCGAACGATAAGAATTCGCCACAACGCGCGATCATGCTGCCCGACGAGTCGTTTTCGTCGTACTTCCTCGATGTCTTCGGGCGACCGCAGCGAATTAGTGCGTGCGAGTGCGAGCGCGTCAACGAGGCGAGCCTCGCGATGATTTTGCACATGCTGAACTCGCAAGAAGTGCAAGACAAAATCGCCCGCGCCGGCGGCCGTGCCGAGAAACTCGCGAAAGACCCACGCAGCGACGACGAAAAGATCGCCGAGTTATTCGTCTGGTCTGTGGGCAAGAAACCGTCGGCGGAACAACTCGCCCTGGCAAAGGAACACATCGCGAAGCAGCCGAAAGACAAAAAGGCCGCCTACGAGAATATCATCTGGGCACTGTTGAACACGAAGGCGTTTTTGTTCAATCAGTAAGCTGGCTTACGAGCCACCGGCTTAATGCCGGTGGGAGTCGTCCCCAATGAATCTCCCACCGGGATGAACCCGGTGGCTCGTAAGTGTCTTGTCGGACGCGAAGTCGCGTAGACTAATTCCAAGTGAAACTGGCCTGCTCGGAGTTTGGCAATGCTCGTTCCCCGTCTCATGCTCCTCGCGTTGTTGTTTACCTGGGCGACGTTATCTCAGGCGCAGCCTATCTTTGCCAAGCGCATGGTGGTCAAAGCGAAGGAGCCGACTGTCGATCAACTGGCACTCGATACGAAAGCACTCGAGTCTGCGAATTTGAATGCGGGGAAACCGGAGACGCTGATCGCGTACCTCAAGCAACGGACGCTGAGCGATTCCGATTTGCAGAAGATTCAGACCGTCATCAAGAGTATGGGCGACGAGCAATTCGAGGAACGCGTCAAGGCGAGCCTCACGGCAGAGAAGTTCGGGCCCGCTGCGATTGGGCCATTACGAACGGCGGCGCAAGGCGATCCCGACCCGGAAGTCGCGTTTCGAGCTGGGGAAACGCTGAAGCGGATCGAGAAAGTGTCGCACGCCGCCATCGCCTCGGCGGTGGCCCGCGCACTCGCCAAAACCAAATCTCCCGATGCCGTTGCCGCGATGCTCGGCTTCTTCCCGATGGCCGATACAACCGGCGTCGAAGACGACCTCCACGCGGCGATTGCCATTCTCGCCATTCGCGACGGGGCGATCGACCCCGCCATTCTGACAGCCCTCGAAGACAAACTCCCCGCACGGCGTGCGACGTCGGCGATTGCCTTGCTCGAAGCCTGTGTCGGGAACCCGAAACTATCGGCAGACGCGGCGAAAAAGGTCAAAGTCGCGCTCGCCAAAGAGACCGACGGCGAGACGAAATTCTCGGTCGGTTTCACGTTGGCGACGGTCACTCGCGATGTCGATGCCGTTGCGGAACTCATCACTTCGATCCCCGATCTCTCGCGAGGTCGCATCTGGCAAGCCGAGGATTTCCTGATTCAACTCGCAGGTAAGAACGCACCGAAGACGAAGATGGGGCCGTTGAAACCGGACCTCGAAAAAGCCCGCGACAGTTGGCGGAAATGGTGGGACGGTGCCAAGGGAACGACCGATTTCGCCAAACTCGATTTCAAGCCGACGACGACTGGCCGCATCGCGCTGATGACCATGGACCAGAGCGGTTGGGGCAACGGCTGGCTCGCCGAATTTGGGCCGGATATGCGGCGACGCTGGCGGATGGCTGGCATCAACGCCCCCGCCGATTTTCAATTCCTGCCGAATGGCCGCGTGCTGATTCTCGAACAAAACTACTCGCGGATCACCGAGCGAACGCTGAACGGAGCCATCGTCTTTACGTTCAACCCGCCGCCCGGCCAGCCCGTCGGGATGCAACGCCTGCCGAACGGCCACACGCTCGTGGCCTGCCGCCAGATGGCCGTCGAGTACAACGAAAAATGGGAAGAGAAGAACAAATACGCCCGCCCCAACAACAACGATATTCTCGCGGTCGGTCGCTACGAAAACGGCCCGACCATCGTGCTGACCACGAACCCCGGCAAGCTCATCCGCCTCGACGAAAAGTGGAAGGAACTTCCGAACCCGGTGAACCTGACGAACAACCCGTTTTACCAGCCGCGGATGGAGTTGCTTCCCAACGACCGCGTCCTCGTCACCGAGCAAAATCGCGTGGCCGAGTACGATCTGAAGAGCGACAAGAAGGAACCCGTTTGGTTCGTGAACGTCAACTCGCCGACTTCGGTGCAGCGGTTCTCGAATGGCAACACGCTGATCGTCGACACGGGTTCCAATTCGGTGAAAGAATACACGCCCGAAAAAGAAGTCGTTTGGACTTACCCGATCACCGACGGAATGCGACTCGTTCGCGCCGAACGACGATAATTTTTCCACTTCAAAGTAAAAGGATGCGCCACATGACTCCGCTTTCGCGTCGTCGGTTTCTCGAATCCTCCGCAGCGGCGGGTGCCGTGCTATTGGCCGCACCCTACGGGCGGACGGCCGGTGCGGGCGAGAAACTCAACATCGGCTTGATCGGCTCCGGCAACCGCGGCACGACACTTTTGAAAGAAGCGATCAAGCTCGAACACAACGCGGTGGCGATCTGCGACATCGCCGAGTTTCGCCTCGATCGCATTTCAAAAATCATCGTCGATGCGAAACAGGAAAAGCCGACGCGCTACAGCGACCACCGCAAACTGCTCGAACACAAAGACCTCGATGCAGTCATCATCGCGACGCCGGACCACCACCACCGCGACGTTCTGATTGCCGCGATGCAAGCCGACAAAGATGCGTACATCGAAAAACCGCTGACGAAGTCGATCGACGAAGGCCGCGAAATGATCGAAGCGGTACGGACGGCGAAGAAAATCGTGCAAGTCGGGAACCAGCGCCATAGCGGCCCGCACTGGCGACAGTGCCGCGACGTGATTCAGTCGAACGACTTCGGCGAACTCATTTGGGCGAAGGTCTGGGATTGCCGCAACTGGATCAAACGCGATCCGTTCGCCCCGCCGAAAGAGTTCGACAAGGCGATGCAAAAACAGATCGACTGGGACGCCTTTCTGGGCAAGGCCCCGAAGCGCGAGTTCAACGCCGCACGCTATTGGTCGTGGCGCTGGTATTGGGATTACGCGGGCGGGCTGATGACCGACATCGGTGCCCACCAACTCGACATCGTGCAGTGGCTCAGCGGGATGGATTCGCCGAAGAGCGTCGTCGCGAACGGCGGCACGTACCACTTCAAACACTGGGAAACGCCCGACGTGATCCACGGCGTCTGGGACTACGGCAAGTTCGCCGCCACCTTCGCGGTGCAGTTCGTCAACGGTGCGGATGGCGTCGGTTGCGGCTTTTACGGCACCAAGATGACGCTCATCGCCGACGCGGAAAAAGAAGTGAAGTTGTACAACACGAACGACAAGATCACACCGGACATGAAGCCGATCGACACGTGGAAAATCGAGAACGAGACGGCGTCGCACGTCAAGAACTGGCTCGAGTGTTGCAAGAGCCGCAAGGAACCGAACAGCCCAATCGAGCTGGGCCACAAGGTCATTACGGCGGCACACCTCGCGAATCTGTCGTACCGCACCGGCAAGAAAGTTCACTGGGACGCCGAACGCGAGCAAGTCATCGGCGTGTAATTCTGCGAACTCTCCCTACGTGAAACGGTGTTCCGATGATGATATTCGACAAGGCCCCGTTTCCGTCGTGCCACGCTTCGACGATCGTCGAAACCGCGCCGGGCAAGCTCATGGCGGCGTGGTTCGGCGGCAAGGAAGAGAAGGCGAAAGACGTTCAGATTTGGGCGTCGCACTTCGACGGCACGAAGTGGTCGGCACTCGAAGTCCTCGGCACCGAACCGGGCCAACCGTGCTGGAACCCGGTCCTGTTTCGCACCGCGAAAAACGAACTCAGCCTCTGGTACAAGTTCGGCCCCGACCCGATGACGTGGTCCGGCGCACTGCGCACATCGAACGACGATGGCATCACGTGGTCGAAGCCAACGCTACTGCCCGCGGGGTTCTACGGCCCCGTTCGTGCGAAGCCGATCGTCCTCAACGATGGCACGTTGCTCGCGGGCACTTCGGTGGAAACGTATCGCATTTGGACGCCGTACGTCGATCGTTCGACCGATGGCGGCAAGACGTGGCTACGCTCGAATTCGTTTGCGGTGAAGGAGAAACCGAACGGCGGCCAGATTCAGCCGACGCTGTTTCAAACGAAAGACGGCAAGGTCGTCGCTCTGATGCGTTCGCAAAACCCGCTGCGTATCTGTCGTGCGGAATCGACCGACAACGGCAAGACATTCACCGCCGCGGTGGCTACGGATTTGCACAACCCGAGTAGCGGAATCGACGTGGTGAAAACCCGCGAAGGCGACTTGTTCCTGATCTACAACCCCGTGCCAATTGGCCGCGTGCCGATCAGCTTGGCACGATCCACCGACGACGGCCTAACGTGGGCAAAGGTCGCCGACCTCGAAACCGAACTCGGCGAATATTCGTACCCGGCGATGATTCAGTCGAGCGATGGAAAATTGCAAATCACCTACACCTGGCGACGTCGGCACATCAAACACGAAACGGTCGACCCCGCAAAGTATCGTAGCTGACATGGCTGCGGTGTCTGGGTTTCCTTTGCTTAGCTACGAAGCGGTTCTGAAGTAGTCGAAGTCGTGAGACTTCGGGATGCGTGAAGTTGCAGTGTCAGAAGTCTCACGACTTCCGCTACGAAGCGGTCAATGGGTCGACGAGTGCTTCAATCGCGAGTACGAGTTGTACGCTGCGATCGACTTGGCGGTCGGCTTCCATGCACTTTTCGATCCGTTCGAGTATCGCTTCCGTGCCCAATCGTGTCGCGTACTTCTGACACTTTTCGTGCATGTCTTCGTCGATGCCATCGGCGGGCAAGCCTTCGCTCAATCGCAGGATTTGCGACAAAATCTCTGCGCACAATTTGATACTCAACGACGCGCGTTGCCGTTGTTTGGCCGACTCTTTCCCGGCTGCTTCGAGGAGTGCGATCCACTGCGTCGCCAGTTCGTGGCCGTTCGGTTTCGGCGACGTGAGCATCGCAATCAGCGAACTGCGAAACTGCCAAAGTGCATCGTCGTTCATCGCGAGTGCCTGTCCGACGCTGCCTTGCGCGAGGCGGATGAGCCGTGCGACGGTCTTCGCATCGACGATGTCGCGGTCCGCAAGGATGCTGCGGATGGTGTCGTTCGAGAGCGGTCGAAAGCGCACGATCTGGCAGCGCGAGCGGATCGTCGAAAGCTGCATTTCATCCGACGTGGCGAGCAAAATAATCAGCGAGCCGCTCGGCGGTTCTTCGAGCGTTTTCAGAAATGCGTTTGCCGATTCTTCGTTGAAATCGTCGGCATCTTCGACGATGGCGATCTTCCGTACGCCGCGACTCGGCTTCAGCCCGAACGACACGCAAAGCTCGCGAATGACATCGATCGGCAGTTCCATTTTGTCGTCGGGCTTGCGGGCTGTCAGGCAGTCGGGGTGCGTGTCGGCATCGACGAGCAAGCAGGCGGCGCAGCGGTCGCACGCGGTCAGCGGACTCGGCGAGGCTTCGCAAAGCATCGCCTTCGCGAGTTCGGTCGCGAAGAATTTTTTGCCGACACCCGTGGGACCGACGAACAAATAGGCGTGGCCCAAACGCCCACGTTCGTACGCCGTCACAAACCGGTCGCGAATTGCGTCGTGCCCTTTTATTCGTTGCCACGCCATCGCGTTGACTCCTCGATTTGATGGCCTTTTAACCGCAAAAATGGCACGACGACTTCGAGAACATTCCGATGAACGACGTCCACCATCGGTGCGGCATCGATCATCGCTATGCGTCGTACGGGGTTCGCCGCCTCAAGCAAGAAGCCATCGCGAACCTTCGCATCGTAGGCATCGCCCCGGCTTTCCATGCGGTCCGAAACGCGGCCCCGACGCGCCCGCGCCGCTTCGAGCGGGAGATCGAAAAGTAGCGTGAGATCGGGCAGAGTGCCACTCGTCGCGAACTCGCCGATGCGCCAAAGGTCGTCGGAATTCAAGCCGCCCGCGTGCGCTTGATACACGACATTTGCCAGCAGGTATCGGTCTGACACTACGATGTCACCGCGGGCGAGAGCGGGGCGAATGATTTCATCGACGAGTTCGGCACGGCTCGCCATGAACAACAGCGCTTCGGTCTTTGCCGAAAGGCGCATGGTGCGTGCGTGGAGTAAAATCTCGCGGAGTTTTGCGCCGATGTCGGTGCCGCCCGGATCGACGCACGCTGTCACGGCGTGGCCGCGATTGCGTAGCCAGTCGACGAGCATTTTGCACTGCGTGGACTTGCCCGTACCATCGATACCGTCGAACGAAAGAAATGTAGCCGTGGTCACGATTGCGACTCCGGTTGGAGTTCGATAAACCCGATGGGCGAACCGCTTTCAACATCGTCACCAGGGAAGGCGAGGCACTCGCGCAACGTGCCATCAACGGGGGCGGCGACATCGACGCTCGCGCCGGGAATCACGACTTCCGCAACGCGGTCGCCACGGCTGACGGGTTCGCCCGGTTGCACGTACCACAGGCTGAATCGGGCACGCGGCGTGCCGAGGTCTTCCAGAACGATCGGCACGAGGTTCACGACTTCGGCACCATTTCGTCGGCGTGATAGCTCGACCGCACGAACGGCCCCGCCACCACCTGTTTGAAGCCGAGCCAACGTGCCCGCACCGCGATTTCGTCGAACTCTTGCGGTGGCACATAGCGTGCCACGGGGATGTGCTTCAGCGTCGGTGCGAGGTACTGCCCGAGCGTCAGAACGTCGCATTTTACGGCGCGCAAATCGGCGAGGACATCGAACAATTCTTCGATCGTCTCGCCGATGCCCAACATCAGTCCCGCTTTCGTGACCATGTTCGGCTCGCGATTTTTCACCTGTAAAAGCAGGTCTAAACTGCGTCGGTAGTCCGCACGGCCACGTACCCGCCGGTAGAGCCGTGGCACCGTTTCGAGGTTGTGGTTATAGACGTCGGGCTTCGATTCGATCACCCGATCGATCGCGGCGACGTTGCCCATAAAGTCCGGCGTGAGCACCTCAACGGCGGAGCCGGTTCGCTCGCGCACGGCGGTCACGCACTGATAGAAATGCTCCGCCCCGCCGTCGGGTAAATCGTCGCGAGTTACCGAGGTAATGACGACGTGTTTCAGGCCCAATCGCTCGGCGGCTTCGGCCACGCGGGCTGGCTCGTCGGCTTCGAGTTCGACCGTTTCGCCGCGCGGCACCGAGCAGAATCCGCACGGTCGCGTGCAGACGTTGCCGAGGACCATGAACGTCGCGGTGCGCCGGGAATAACACTCCGGGCGGTTCGGGCATCGCGCGTTTTCGCACACCGTTTCGAGTTTCAGATCGCGGAGTAGATTGTGCGTGAAGAAGTTTTCGTTACCCGATGGCAACTTGCGTTTCAACCAGTCCGGCAACCGCCGCGACGACGAAACGGGTGCGGGTTCAGATACGGCAACGACGGGCAAAGTTTGCATGGTTTCTCGGTTGTGGCCTCAGTGCCGGGTGGTCGTAGATGATTGTATGTCGTTCGTATCCGAAGTGTCGCGCGAGGATTTCGATGGCTTCTTCGCGAACGGTGTCGATGTGAACGCGGTTCGGACTTTCGCGGAACAGCGACGTCATCGGCATCGGGTCTCCGTTGCAGTCGATGCCGCGATATAGTTCCAGATCCGGTCGCACATTCAGCACCGCACCGAAGCTACTCACGCCACTGCGAATCGCGGCACCAATCTGCGCGACGCGCCGCGATCCAACGCACGGGCCATTCGCGGGCCGTCAGTTCCTCGGGCGTCAGCCGAACATCCGCACGGCTGCCATCGCGGCCGATGCTAATACCCGGCGGGTGATCGCAAATCACGATCGCCGCTTCGGTCGGGTCGCCGCTGATGTCGTAAACGAGGCGTCGTTGAAAAGTCAGAAATTCATCGAAGGGAATCGTCCCGAGCGTAAACACGCGCAACGGCGAACGCGGTTGTCGTTCATTCGTCAATTCGAGCGTCCGCCCCATCGTTCGTATCCTGTTGCCTAGCGTTTCGATACGTTCACTGTTTTAGCATTCGAGCCGGTTCGTACCCAGCCGAACTTTCCGAAGGGATCGCCGCGATGGTCTGGCGTCGTTACATCGCGCACCCGCTGTTGCTCGCACTCATGGCAACGGTCGTCAATCTCGGCAAGCCCGTTCTCGTCGACGACACGGCTTATCTCGCGTTCGCCCGGCATATCGCAACACAGCCATTGCACCCGTACGATTTTGAATTACTCTGGAACGAGCAACCCCAACCGGCGATGGCGATACTCGCGCCGCCGGTGGTGCCATACTGGCTTGCGGCGGGAATCGCCATCTTCGGCGAATCGATACCGCTCCTGAAACTCTGGCTGTTTCCATTCGCGGCCATCGCATCATTCGCCGCTCGCTCGTTACTACGCCGGTTCGCACCGGCACACGAAACGCTCGGATTGGTGCTTCTCACGCTCGGCCCATCGGCATTGCCGTTCTGGAACTTGATGCTCGACATGCCCGCACTGGCGCTCGAACTCGCATCGCTTTCGCTGTTTCTGCACGGCGCAAATCGACCGCGACGTATCTCGATTCTGTTGCTGTCAGGGCTTTGCTTGGCACTTGCGATCGAGACGAAATATTCGGTACTCGCGTTGCCGGCAATCATCCTCGTTTGGGGAATCGCACACAAACAGTATCGCGCCGCGGCGATCGTCCTGACGACGGGCCTACTGCTGTTTGTTGCAATGGAAATGTGTATTTCCATCGCGTCCGGCGAATCGCACTTTCTGCATCATGCTTGGAAACGCAGTGCGAATATGAACTCGCAAGCGTCGCCGGTGACACTCGTGTTGCCGTTGTTCGGACACTTAGGCGGGGTGGTTGGCTGGATCGGTTTTGCGATTTGGGCGAATCATCGCGGCTATCGAATCGCGGTGGGGTTGCTCGCGATTTCCGTGTTGGCGTTGATGGTGCTTCCCAGCGATTGGGTCACGATCATCGCCCCACGCGATGCGGCTTCGGACACGCTGACCATTGCGAACGTGCTGTTCGTCGTCCTCGGTGTCAGTGCGATGTCAGCGGTGCTGTATCGAAGCACATCGCAGTTACTCGTCGGGTGGTTGGTGCTGGAAATCGTGGCGTATTTCGTTCTTTCGCCGTTCCCGGCGGGACGGCGCGTTCTCGGCATCGCGTACGTGATGATTCTGATTTCACTGCAAAAATTGCCGCCGATATTGTCGCAACGTGCGCGATGGACAATCGGGATCGCACTCATCTGGGGACTGTCGTTCACGGCGATCGACACGCACGATGCGTGGGTCGAACGCGATGCGGCCCAACGTGTCGTGGCCTTCGCGAATGCCGAACATTTAGTCGGCACCGGCTACTTCGATGGACGTTGGGGCTACCAATATTATTGCGAACGTGCGGGCCTGAAGCCGTACGTTCCGGGGCGAACGATCTTGCGCGATGGCGACTGGATCGCGGTCGCCGAACCGATTGATGGCGTCCGCGTTCGCGGCATCGAATCGCGAGAGACATTCGACCGCGACGGTTACCGTTGTCTCGTCAGAATTGTCTGGGACGATCCCCTGCCCTTCCAAACGATACCATCACTTTACGGCGGCAAAACCTCACTCGCACTCCGCACGAAACCGCGCCTGCGAATCGCGATTTATGTCGTCACACTCCCCGCTTCGTGACGCTGGAAATCTTCGCTGCGAGTTTCACGATGGCCTCGGCAGATGGCGTGCGTTTGTAGCGATAGACTTCGTCGCCGAAGGTGGCCTCGACGTCTTCATCGGCTCGCATCGCTTCGGATACGACGAGCAAAAACTGCCCCGGACGCTGGCTTTTCAGCCTTTTGTAGTGACTCTCCAAGTCGAGCTTTCGCCAGAACCCGAACATCTCGACGTAGACTTCTTTGCCCGTCGGTGTGTGCGTCAGCGTGAAATCGGGCACCCAGACGCCGCCTTCGAGCGCGATCAGGCTCGGGTTATCGTCGATGGTCCAGTCGCTGACGGTCGCGCGGAAACTCTCCAGGAACAGCGTGAACTCCTTCGGCGTATACACCCCGAAGTCCTGGTAGTGCGTTCGCAAACCGTCGTTCGCGCTCAGCTCGAAACTCTTCTCTTTTTTCTCGACACCCCAACGCACATCGGCCGTCAATTGGAATGCCTTGCAGTGCAACAGCGACGGCAGAAACATCGCGAGTTGCAACCCGTATTTTTGCGTCGAAGAGAACAGCGAGAGCGGGCCGTCGAGCGAGATCGTGTAGCTGTTCCCCGGCGTCTCGCGGATCGCGGCGATGAGCTTGCGGAACTTGACCGCACGGAACAATTGGCGAAACCGCGCGGGTGACTCGCCCCAGACGCGCACCTCCATTTTCACGCATCGCAACAGCACCGATTGCGCGAGTGCCACGTTGTAGCGGTCGAGCAATTGCCCAGCCGTGATGTCTTCGAATTTGAGTACGCGCTGCTCGCCCTTGAGGTCCGCAAATAGTGCCCGGTCGATGTCTTCGGGGGCTTGATTGAGTTCCTCGCCGACTTGTTTCAGCACCGCCACGCGGTCGAATGGCACCGAGGTTTTTGCCGCCAACTGGCGGTGGATGGTCGCGATGCGGAACACCGATTCGCGAATTTGCTCGGGCGGTAAGTCGGCCACCACCTCGTATTCGCAACGATCTTCGAGAAGTTTCGCCAACCCTTGGTGGATCAGTTGCCCCGCCCCTTCGTCGATCGCGTTCGCGAGTTCTTCTTCAATTTCGCCACGCGTGTGACCGGGACTATCGCGATAAATGAACAGCAATTGCTCCGCCACGCCGTGCCAATTCGGGTCGGCGGCATGGATGTACATCGGGACGAGTTTGTTGCGTGCGTGCTTGACGCGGACGAGTTTGCCAGTGAGCATTATTGAAAAGCTCCGTGCTGTCGGCGTCGATCGCTCGTGAACTCTTCGGCGGTGCCGCGTGCGACGAGTTCGTACAACACGGCTTGTTTCCCAGCGTATTTACGCAAAATCCGCCCGAGCCGTTGCACGTTCTCTCGCGTGCTCCCGCTGCCGGAAAGCACGATGCCGACGCTCGCCGCCGGTACGTCGACGCCTTCGTTGAGCACCTGGCTGGTGACGACGACCGAGTATTCGCCCGAGTGGAAACGTTCGAGAATTTGCTTGCGTTCCTTGATCTTCGTCTGGTGGGTAATTGGCGGGATAAAGTATCGCCGCGCGATGTCGTACACGGTGGCGTTGTCGGCGGTGAAGATGATCGTGCGTTCCCCGGCGTGCCGCGTTAGCAACGTTTGCAGCATCTCGAACTTGCCCGATGCCGCCCGTTCGATCCGCTTCTGTTCGCGGTACGCACGCAGTGCCTTGATACCATCGGGCGTGCGGCTCGCTTCGAAAATAAATCGCTGCCAGCCGTTCGGGCCGCTCAGGCTGATGCCACTATCGGAGATGAACCGGCGATATTCCTCGCGGCAACTCTGATACGTCTGCATCTCCTCTTTCGTGAGGTCGATGAAGACTTTCCGCGCATCGTACGACGCCAGATACTGACCGGACATTTCGGTGATTTCGCGACGATAAACGATCGGCCCAATCAGTTCGGGTAACAGCGAATCGCCGCCATCGGCACGCTCCGGTGTGGCGGTCAACCCGAGGCGAAACGGCGCGAGACTCCCGATCGCGGCCTCGGCGTATGTGGGGCCGGGCAGGTGGTGGCATTCGTCGAAAATCAACAAACCGAACTTGTTGCCCCAACGGTCGACGTAGCGATGCGCGGAGTCGTACGTCGTCACCGTGATCGGCTTGAAATCGTAGTAACTGCCGCCGACCAGACCGACTTCGATGCCGAAGAAATCCGAGAGTTGGTTCCACCATTGATTCATCAGATCGATCGTCGGTGTGACGACGAGCGTGGGCCGTAATGCCTTCGCGATACAGAGCAGCGCGACGAAGGTTTTCCCCGTGCCCGTGGGTAAAATTACGCAGCCACGTCGGCCGGTCTTCCACCAGACATCGGTCGCTTCGGTCTGGTGCGGGAACGGCTCGCGCTCGACGCGAAACGTCCAGTCGGTGTTTTCCTTCGGCCAGCCTCGTGCATCGTCTTGGTAAAGTGTTTTGTCCGCGATGAGCCGTTCGACGATGGGGCGATAGTAGCGGCCTTGGGCACGAAACGCGCTCGTTCGTGGATCGAACAACACGCCGGGCAAGCTGTTGAAGTCGTATCCTGCTGCGCCACCCGATAGCAGGATGGTCGCACGGTCGAACGTCAAAATTACGGGCGTGTCGAGCATGAAAGGATTATCCGCGTTCGCAGTATAGCGGCCAGGCCGAACGCGGGGCAGTCGTTTACAATCGCGTGCTGTAACGGCGGGTCGACTTGCCGAACACCGGCTTCTTCGCCTCGGCGGGTGGCTCTTCGGGGAGGTATTGCGAGGTCGATTGACCGGTCGCGCCGGTCTCGGGGTTCAGCACCGTCGTCGGTCGCACGTCGAAGCGCTTTCGCGGTGCGTACGACTCGAAACCTTCGATGCGATCTTCTTCGATCAGGCGATTGATCGTCATCTCGATTTCGGTAAGCTGCCCGCCCTGCTCGGGGGTGGCGAACGAAATCGCAATGCCATCGCGGCCAATACGCCCCGTGCGGCCGACGCGGTGAACGTAGTTTTCGAGGTCCATCGGCAGGTCGTAATTGATGACGTGCGAGATGCCGACAACGTCGATGCCGCGGCTCATCACATCGGTGGCGATCAAGTACGCGATCTTGCCCGCACGGAACGCGGCAGTGATTTTTTCGCGTTGATTCTGCGGCAGGTCGCCGTGAATGACTGCCACACCTGCGACGACGTGTTTCAGTTGCTTGTAAAGCCGATCCGCCCAGCGTTTCCGCTCGACGAAGATCAGGCACTGACGCGGCTTTTCGCGTGCGATGACCTTTTTCAGAAGCTCGAACTTGCGTTCGTCGTCGACGGTAATGTACATCTGGCGAATCTTGTCGACCGTCAGCACCGATGGCGACATGTGCAGGTGAATCGGGTTTTTCATGTACCGATGGACGAGCTTTTTGATCGAGTCCGGCACCGTCGCGGACATTAAGAGCGTCTGGCGTTCATCGGGGCAGCGTTTCAGAATGCGTTCGATATCTGGGCGGAAGCCGATGTCCAACATACGGTCGGCTTCGTCGAGCACCGCGTAGCGAATATGCTCTAGTGACATCGAACCACGGCGTAGGTGGTCGATCATCCGGCCCGGCGTGCCGACGACGAGATCGCAACCGCGGGCGAGGCCTTCGAGTTGCTTGCCCATGCCCGCACCACCGTAGACGGCCACCGTGCGGAACTGCGAACCGGGCGCGAGTTTGATCGCCTCGTTCGCCACCTGGAGTGCGAGTTCGCGGGTGGGGCACATGACGAGGCCGATTGGGCCTTTGAACGTATGCGGCCGCCAGCGATTCATGAACGGTATCAAGAACGCGGCGGTCTTGCCGGTGCCGGTTTGGGCCTGACCGATGACATCGGTGCCCTTCATCGCTTGCGGAATCACGGCGGCTTGAACGGGTGTCGCGTAAACGTAACCCGCATGGTGGATGGCGTCGATCAGCGGGCGGATCAGTTTCATGTCCGCGTAAGCGACTTTGACTTCCGCGATCGGCAGTGGCGGTGGCAAAAATTCATCGGCAGGTGGCTGTTCGGGCGAGTCCGACGGGGTCGCGTCGGCAGGTGGATTTTCTTCGCCGAAATACGTATCGGAGTTGTCGGGGTTGGAAACGTCAGGCTCCATCGTGCAGTTGAACCAAAGAGGACTTGACCGAAGTCATTGACTATAACAACAGTCATAATACGGCCTGTTAGGTTACCGTCTAGATGAAATCGACGTTCGCGCCCCAACAGATTCCGGTTTCGTTCCGTTAAATGCCGATAGAGCGGTTCCGCGAACGCGAATCCAACGAGTGTAAAATGGCAAACGCAAAACCGACGACGACCGACACCGCACCACCCGCGGAAGAAGGCATCAGTTATCCCTGCGGAGCCGACGCCCCCGCGTATCGCCTCGCGTTCCAGGTCTGGATGGTCGTGTTCCTGCTGATTCTCTGCGTCAGTCTCGCGGTCTTCCTGCGACAGCAACTGATGAAGATGGGGATTTGATCGTTTCCGGAGGATTCGCAATGTCGATACACGATTGGACTCGCCTCGAAACGGGTGACTTTCATCATCTCCACCATAGCTGGATCACGTACATCGCAGATGCGCTGAACGGCGGCGGGTTACCGCCAGAATTCATGTCCGTCGGAGTGGGCGACCCGCTTCCTTCTATCCCGTTATTCCTCACGGAATACGATCACATCCCATGCCGTTAGAAGCCACCTACATGCAAGCCTGGGCGGTGTTCCCCGCGATGCTCCGCGAACTGATGGAGACACCTCAAGGTTTCACCAGTCCCGCTTTCAATTGATTTGCTAGATCGCGGATTCGGCGGTGGCACTCCTTGCGGGCTTCGGAGAAACCGTTGGCGGTGGGGTTCGGTTGCTTCAGATAATCGAGCACCACGGACTCTGCGGCCATCAGTTCGGGGCAGGCATTTGCAAGCGGTTCGGCGAGTTCGTGGGGGATGATCGCGATGCCGTTGCGGTCGCCGTGGAGCAGGTCGCTGGGGTTGATCCAGACGCCGCCGACGCGCACGGGGACGTTCAGATCGGCAATCTGGCAGTAGCCGTGCGAGCAGATTGTGCCATTCGTGAAACAGGGAAATTCTAACGCCTCAACCTGGTCCAGATCGCGCCCCGCGCCGCTGGTGATTAGCCCCACCGCACCGAATGCCCGATACGTCGTACACATGACTTCGCCAAACGTGGCGGCTACAGCAGGGTCGTCGAGATCCTGGAAGACGATCACCTTCGGCCCGCTGAGTTCGCTCAAACTTCGCACTTGCTTTTCGAGGCCCGCATAGACATCGCCGCCGCGTGGCGGAGCGCCGGCACGGAAAGTCGCAGTCACGGCGTAGCCGACCATCGGCGGCATCTTCGGGAATGCGGCCACGATGCGCGCATCCATGTAACCGGACGTACGCGGAATCGCGTCGAAATGTTCCAGCACGTTGCAAATCGTCGGCGTGTCGTACTTCCGCAAGTTCGCCAATACTTCGGGCGAATGGGGCTGCCAGTTCATCGGTGATCCTCGATCGGTATGCGCAAAAAATAGTCGGGTGCTTCGGCGATGAACGACACGCGATCGTTGCTAATCGGGTGCCTGAACGCGATACGGTGAGCGTGCAAATAGAGTCTGCCTACCGACATGCAGATCGGCCAACCGAGTTTTTGCAATTGCAAGTGCGATATGAGTTTCAGCAGCGATGTCCCATCGGATAATCGTTGCAAAACCTCGAACTCCGTGCCTGTTTCCGGGTGCCCGATGACTCGCACGAGATACTCGATTTCGACGAGTTTAAACAGTTTCGCGAACGTCGATGTTCGCGTGAAGACGATCAAGCCCGTTGTATTCGTGTCGAGATGATGCGCGGGCCGTGGCTTCTGCGGCGCGTACGCGGTTCGCACGATTTCTTGCAACGTGTTTCGACGAAAATATCCGTACGGCGACACCGGCAGTGGTGCGGGCTTGTCAAAAACGAGGATCGCATCGTCTTCGTACACGATGCGAATGGCGGCATTCACATCGGGTTCGAGCGGCAGTGGGCGACGCTGATAATAGCGTTCATCTGGATGCACGATTCGCGTGGCCGTTACCGGTTGAAACACGGAATCGAGGATCATGCCGCGCTCGCATTCGGACTGCCATTCTCCCCGCGATGTCTCCCGTAATAACCTGCAAAGCAGATCGAGTACGCTCTGGTTTGCCAATTCTGCGGGCACGTTGAGTGGCCGGTGATTGTCGCACGGAATGCTTCCTGGCAAGGGATGCGTCGCCGTGTGAATCGCCGCTTGATGCGCCGAACGTTCGTCGTCGCGTCTTTGCTCCCTGGTGCGAAAACAGTACGGGCACGATACGCCTTCGACGAATCGCGGGTCGTGGCTTTCGGCTTCTTCGAGTGGCATCAGGCAGGCGAAACATTGCAACTTCGTCGACGGTTCGAGGTTCGGTTCGAGGCCGACGCGCTTGTCGAAAACGAAGCAATCGCCGGTGTAATGCGCATCGCCGCACTCCTCGAAATACTTCAGGATGCCACCATCGAGTTGGTAGACCTGCTCGAAACCCTCGCGCTGCATGAACGGCCCCGCCTTCTCGCAGCGGATGCCCCCCGTGCAGAACATGACAATCGGCTGTCGCTTGAGTTCGTCGGGTAGTTTCTGCACCGCACCGGGGAATTCGCGAAAGTGTTCGATGCCGATGGCGCGGGCGTTTTGGAAGCTGCCGAGCTTCACCTCGAAGTCGTTTCGCGTGTCGAGCAATGTGATCGGGCGGCCTTCATCGAGCCATGCTTTCAGTTCGCGCGGCGTCAGTTTCGGCGTCGGGTTGTTCGCGGGGTCGATCCCTTCGATGCCGAACGCGATGATTTCTTTCTTGATTTTCACGAGCATTCGCGTGAACGGTTGCTCGTCGCTCAGGCTGAATTTCGGCGACAAGCGTTCGAGGCCCGGCACCGCACGAAACACCGCAAGTAGAGCATCGATCGATTCGGCAGAACCCGCGACGAAGAGGTTGATACCTTCGTGGCTAAGGAGAATCGTGCCTCGGAGTTGCGCAGCTTGGCACAGCGCGAACAGGCGTTCGCGGAGCGGTTGCAGTTCCGTTAGCGCTGCGAATTGGTACACCGAGATGTTCGTGACCGATGCCATAGTCGACCGCAGGAGTTCGGAAAGCGATCATCTTATTACCAACGCCCCTGCATTCCGAACTGTAAGCCGTGAACGAGGAAATCGGCGCGTACGAACGGCACGCTCGGGCGTTCGACGCTCGTTGGCACCAATTGCGGGGCGTTCGGGACGAATCGCAGATCGACCGTGCGGTCGATCTGATCGCCGGGGCGAGCGACGTTCGTCCAGACGACAACGTTGTAGCCGACGTACGCTTTGAGTCGGTTCGTAATGTTCCAGCCGATACTCGCGTTGCCTTCGGGAACCACGCTGATACGCTCGTTCACGAACCGCCCGAGGTTCGGCCCCGCCGCGAGTAGACCACCGTTGAACGTCTCGCGTGCCAGCCCCGGTTGGACGCGGTTCTGCACCCCGGTAATTTCAATTTCTTCGCGCGTCGCACCGACTGCCACCGTCCCGCGGGCATCGACCGACATCGCACCGAAATCGCGACTCCCGCGAAGCCCGACTTGCCCGCCGTGAAACTGATTCCGCACCGCAAACCGATCCTGGATTTCTACGTTCGTACCGATGGGCACCGGCGCGTTTCGCTCGGCAATCAGCATTTCCGTGATCGTCAGCCGTTCGGATAAGTTCCAGTGCCGATACCCGGCAAGGCCTTCCCAACGCGAGTCGGCGACCGACGGCAAACGGCTCCGCAGGTTGAACTCCGCCCCCCACAAATCGCTCGTTTGTTCGACGGTCAGGTTGCCGTGCGACAAGCCGGGAAACGCCACCAACTCGGCGAATTCGCCGCCGATGTTCGGCACGTAGATCGGGCGAGCAATCGTCGGAAATTGCTGACTATCGAAGCGGACACGATCCGTCGTTTTCGCAAAGGTTGTGTAACTCGCCTCGACGCCGAATTGCTCTTCGCTCGAAAACCAGGTGCCGCCACGAAGTCTCAGGCCGTTCCGTTGCGAATCGCCGAAGCGACCGGGGCCGAGTAATTTCGTCGTGCCGGGCTGCCCGAGGAAGCCGAATTCCGGTTTGATCGCCGTCGTCGCAAGCAGTGGAATTCGCGACTGGTCCTGCCACATCAACAAATACTCGGCCTCGAAAAACCAGTGCGATTGTCGTCTCGGTAGTTCTTGTGCGAAGGTCGCTGCATTCACGGTCGGCGTGAAAGGCACGGTTACCGAAGCGGTTTGCACGATGGGAATCGTCGCGACTGTTTGCGTTTCAAACGAAGGGACATACCGCGCCGCAGGTGAAATATCCGTAGCCAAGCGCACGCGAAGCAGCGGCTCGTCTCGTTCGACTCGAGTGGGGAGATTGGGATCGCTCGTCGCAATTTCGAGAACTGCGGGTTCCGGAATCGCGACGGATCGCCATGCGACATCATCCGCAACAACCGGGACGGCACACGTAAACCATATCGCCAGCGCAAGAACCGCCCGGTCCATCCGTTGCCTCCCCGTTGGCTACTTGAGACGATTTCACGACGTCTCGTATTACCATCGGACGATTGGCCTCGCAAACCGCAAACTTTCCGGAATCGAAACGATCGTTTTGTTGAGATCGTCTTGCCCAATGTGATGTTGCATGGCCGCGACGGTCTTCTACGCCGCTTTCCGCAACTGTTGCGGGACGAAGCTGGCGCAAGTGTCGATGACGCGGCGCTGTTGCGCTTCGGTGATTTCTGCGAACATCGGGAACGCCAGCACGGAACGTGCGGCCGTTTCGCTGATCGGGTAATCGCCGACTTTGTAACCCAAATGTGCGATGCACTCTTGCAGGTGCAACGGCAGTGGGTAATAAATTTCGCAGCCGATGCCGCTATCTTTGAGGTGTTTCACGAGTGCGTCGCGATGGCCACCGGATGCGCGGACGACGTACTGATTGAACGTGTGGGTGCATTCGGGGCGGGAAACGGGGCGACGCAAGAAGCCACTCAAACCCGCGTCTTCGATCAGTCGATCGTATCGCGCCGCCGCCTGTCGTCGACCTTCGAGCCAACCGTCGACGTGGGGCAGTTTCACTCGCAGCATCGCCGCTTGCAAGGTGTCGATTCGCGCGTTCCAGCCCATCATTTTATGGTAATACTTCACCTCGCTGCCGTGGTTGCGCAGTGCGAGCAGTTTCTTGTAAATGTCCGCGTTTTCTGTCGTCACCATCCCGGCATCGCCGAGCGTGCCGAGGTTCTTGCTCGGGTAAAAACTGAAGCAGTTAACGACGCCGAGCGTGCCGCAACGCACCCCGCGATACTCGGCACCGAACGACTGTGCGGCATCTTCGATCACGTGCAAATCGTGCGTTTTTGCCAGACGATCGATCGCGTCCATGTCGGCACACTGGCCGAACAGATGAACCGGCATGATCGCCTTGGTTCGCGGCGTGATCCGCTTAGCGATCTCCGCCGGGTCGATGTTGTACGTCTCCGGGTCGATGTCCGCGAACACCGGCGTGGCCCCCGTACGGCAGACCGAACCCATCGTGGCGAAGAACGTGAACGTCGGCAGAATCACTTCGTCGCCTGGCCCGATGTCGAGCGCGTGAAGTGCCAGCAACAACGCATCGGTACCCGATGCACAACCGACCGCGTATTTTGCCCCACAGTACGCGGCGGCTTCTTTCTCGAATGCCGCCACGTCTGGCCCGTTGATCGCCATTCCCGATGTCACGACACGCGCGATTGCGGCGTCGATCTCCGGCTTGAGTGCGCGATATTGTGCGTTGATATCGCACAACGGGACGGGTGTGTGGCTCGTGGACATGGCGCGGGTTCCTTCCGGCGGCGTGTGGTGTGGGTACTGCGTACGGTAAGCAACCGTAAGGTGTCAAGCCGGGTTCACCGCGAAACGGCTTCGTCTTGCGAAATTCGCAATTTCCGATCATAATCTGTCGCACACGGAACGTTTTCACCGCCCGCGTAAGGAAAACGCATGGCTATTACGCTTTTAGACAAACCGAGATACGCCGAGATGGAACAATCGAACGATCTGCTGGAACTCGTCGATGCGATCGCCAACGATCCGAATCGGCGAATCGAAGTGTTGCACAAACTACTCGGCGAAGCGGTCTGTCGCGGCATCGGCATCTACCCGATCCCACCCGGCTGGAAGCTTTCGGTCGTAATCCCCGTTTACAACGAAGAACGCTGGTTGACCGAGGTGATTCGGCGCGTACAGGCGGTGCCAATGCCGAAGGAGATCATCCTCGTCAACGACATGAGCACCGATAGTACGCCCGCGATCTTGGCGCAACTCGAAAAGCAGTTCGATAACGTCCGCGTGTTCCACCAACCGGTGAACATGGGCAAAGGGGCTGCACTCCGCGAAGGCTTCAAGCATTGCACGGGCGACGTGGTGATCGTGCAAGATGCCGACTGGGAATACGACCCGTCGGACTACCCGAAACTGATCCAGCCGATCCTCGATGGCCGCGCCG
This sequence comes from Limnoglobus sp., assembly GCA_043780595.1. GTDB lineage: Bacteria > Planctomycetota > Planctomycetia > Gemmatales > Gemmataceae > Limnoglobus. The sequence goes on along the minus strand of JAYWCL010000307.1, from coordinate 21,264 downwards.
ATGCGGTCTTCGGCTCGCGGTTCAGCGGCGAGTGCCATCGCGTGCTGTACTTCTGGCATTCGCTGGCCAACAAGGGCCTGACGATGCTTTCCAACATCTTCACGGACCTCAACCTCACCGATATGGAGACTTGTTACAAGGTCTTCAAACGCGAAGTCATTCAGGGAATGAATTTGAAGTCCAACCGCTTCGGCTTCGAACCAGAAGTGACCGCAAAAGTGGCCCGCAAAGTGAATGGCCAGTTCCAGTGGCGCGTGTTTGAAGTGCCGATCAGCTACTCCGGCCGCACCTACGCCGAAGGCAAAAAGATCGGCCTCAAAGACGCCTTCAACGCGCTCTGGTGCATTATTCGCTTTAAGTTTAAGGATTAATCTTGAAACGCCCGGCTACTGCAGTGATGCGAGTAGCCGGGGAAATGAGACTTGAATTGGCTAAGGAGGGACTTGAACCCACACGCCTTTCGGCGGTCGATTTTGAGTCGACTGCGTCTGCCATTCCGCCACTCAGCCTAGTAACAGTTTAGTTCCCATCGCGGTTCCGTCAACGGCGAATCACTCGATCGCGGCTTCGGCGAGGTCGGTTTCGTCGGGTTTTATCGGCGGTTTGCGCTCGCGGGCCATCAGCCAACCGGTGGGGCCGAGCACGAGTGTCGTGCCGACGACGTTGAGCAAGTCGATGGTTTTCCAGCCCAACATTGCTTCCAGGAACATCACCAGTGCGACTTGCGAAAGCCCGACCACCGAGACTTTCGTGGCCGATCCGGTCGAGAATGCCCACGTGAGGAACAGTTGCCCGATGGTGCCCGTCAGCCCGACGACGCTGAGCTTGAGCAACGTCATCGGTGCGTAAAGCTGTTCGATGCCGTGCGTACAAGGGAACACCAACAACGCCGCAGCGGAAAATAACGTCGAAACGAAGGAAAAATGCAAGATTACGGCGAGCGGTTTGACGCCCTTCAAGCGGTTGAGTCCGAGCATCGCGATCGCCGTCGTCAGCGACGCGAACACCGCCGACGCGGCGGGTTGGAACGGCACGGCCCCGTCGAATGGCCGTAATGTCACGCCCACGCCCATTACCGCGCACAACACGGCCAGCCACACGCCCGATGTCGGCTTTTCGCGGAGCAACGGCCACGACAGCAGCGCCACCCACACGGGGAAGGTGTTCGTGAATGTCAGGACTGTCGAGGTATCCATTTTCGCGAAGGCATAGAACCCTGCGACCATGCTGCAACTGCCCGAAATACTTCGCACCCACAACATGCGGGGGCGTAGAAACACCAGCGGCGTTTTCGTGATTTTCGCGACGACAAATGCGATCAAACAAGCCAGTCCGCTCCGAAACACGGCCACGACCTGCCAGTCGCAGGTGTCGGCCAGCGAACGCGCGGTGAGCGCCATGATCGAGAACCACCCGCAGCCACAGAGCATCCAGACGTACGGTTTAATACCCACGGATTTCATTCCCAAACGATAGAAAAACCGGCACGGCCGCATACCTCGCGTGCGTATCATGTCGCATAGTCGTTGAATTTCGCGAGAGAGGGTAACGCATGTATCCGTCGGGCGTTTGGCGCGGGTTTTGGCAACAAGAAGGCTATGGTCGGCAAACGATGCGCGAGTTCGAGCTGCGTTTTCGGGGCGAGCGAATCGTCGGCTCCGGCACGGACATCGTCGGGCCGTTCACCGTTCGCGGCGAATACAACCCGTCGAATGGCCACGTCGTAATGGTGAAGCAGTACCACAACAAACACGCCGTCACCTACGATGGCGGCCCCGACGGCGAGGGCAGCATTCAGGGAACCTGGCAGATCGACGGAACGCTATTCGGCGTCACTTGGAAAGGGCCATTCCTGATGCAACCGGTCGTCGCACCCACCCCCGGCGACGACGGCATCCGCGAAATCGGAAAGTGATGGCAATTGCGGAAAGCACCGAAGTCTCACGACTTCGGTGCTTTCCGCAATTAGTTTTTGCCGCGTCCGGAGCGTTTGCGTTCGTTTTCCTTCAGGAACAACTTGCGCATTCGCAGGAACTTCGGCGTGATTTCGACGAGCTCGTCGTCGTCGATGTACTCGAGTGCCATCTCCATCGAGAACCGCATGGGCGGCTTCAGCGAGACGGTTTTGTCCGACCCGGACGCCCGCATGTTCGTCAGGGCTTTCAATCGCGTCACGTTCACGGTGAGGTCGTTGTCGCGGCAATGCTCGCCGACGACTTGGCCTTCGTAAACCGGCTCTTGCGGGTCGACGAACAGCACGCCGCGATCTTGCAGTGCCTCGATGGCGTAGCCGGTGGTCTTCGAGGTTTCGATCGAGATCAGCACGCCGGCGGAGCGACCGGGCATACCGGGGCGAGCGATGCGGTAATCGTGGAAGTTATGGTGCATGATCGCGTTGCCTTGCGTCGCCGTCATCATGCGGGTTCGCAGGCCGATCAGGCCACGCGCAGGAATGTGGAATTCCATGTGCGTGCTATTACCCTGGCCGCCTTCCATTTTGATGCACTCGCCCTGGCGTTCCAGCACGAGCCGCATCACCGACGACGAATGCTCGTTCGGGGCTTCGACCACGAGGTACTCGATCGGCTCCATCGTTTTGCCGTCGACTTCCTTCATGATGACCTTCGGCTTGCCGACCGCGATCTCGCCGCCTTCGCGGCGAATGTTTTCGAGGAGCACGCCGAGGTGCAGCAGGCCGCGCCCGGAGACGATGAACTCGCTCTCGCGCTCGCCCGGTTTGACCCGTAATGCGACGTTGTGCTGCAACTCGGCATCGAGTCGGGCACGCAGTTCGCGGCTCGTTAGAGGCTTGCCATCTTGGCCCGCGAACGGCGAATCGTTCACTTTGAAGAGCATATCGAGCGTCGGCTCGTCGATCGTCAACGGTGGCAACCCGTTCGGTTTGTCGAAATCGCAAATCGTATCGCCGATGTCGACTTCGTCGAGTCCGACGATCGCGCAGACGTCGCCAGCCGTAATTTCATCGACTTCACGCTTCGCGAGGCGGTCGAATTCGAGAACCTGAACGACGGTGTCGTTGAAGGTCGAACCGTCTTTCTGTTTGACGACGGTCACCTTTTGGTTCTTGCGAATTTTGCCCGCTTCGACTCGGCCCACGGCGATTTTGCCGAGGAACTCGGAGTAGCTGATCGCGGTCACTTGCATTTGCAGGGGCACGTCGAATTCGACGTCCGGTGCTGGGATCTTTTCGAGAATGGCATCGAACAACGGCTTGAGGTCGACCGGCGGCACGTTCATGTCCGTCGTGGCGATGCCGGCGCGGCCCGATGCGTAAATCACGGGGAAATCGGCGGTCGAATCGTCCGCACCGAGTTCGATGAACAACTCGAACATCTGGTTGTGGATTTCTTGAATCCGTGCGTCGGGGCGATCGATCTTGTTGATGATGACGATCGGCTTCAGGCCGCACGCGAACGCCTTGCGCAACACGAACCGAGTTTGCGGCAGCGGGCCTTCGGCGGCATCGACGAGCACGAATGCGCCATCGGCCATCTTCAGAATCCGCTCGACTTCGCCGCCGAAGTCGGCGTGCCCCGGCGTGTCGATGAGGTTCACTTTCACATCACCGATCCGAATGCCACAGTTCTTGGCAAGGATGGTGATGCCGCGTTCGCGTTCCTGGTCGTTGCTGTCCATGATCAGCCCGTGCTGACCGCCGACGAGCTTGTCGAGTTCCTCGGACCGGAACTGCCCGGACTGTCGGAGCATCTGGTCTACGAGAGTCGTTTTGCCGTGGTCGACGTGGGCGATGACGGCGACGTTTCGAATATCATTCCGCTTCATGATGAACAGCACATCCGCAAAAGTAAATCGGCCGCGGTCCACCGCAGCCGCTGCTGGCCAATAGGCATTTCATTGGTTAGTGTAGGACTTCGTTACCCTTCGCGGAAGGGTGGCAAATGTGAGGAAACCGGGAAGGGCGATGCGATGAAACTATTACTCGTTCGACATGCCGAAGCCGTGCCGTTACCCCTCGATGGGATCGCATCCGATTTTCATCGCTCGCTGACCGATCACGGCAAGTTGCAAGCGGTGGCACTCGCGAAAGCCTTGGAAAGCCGGGGAATCCGGCCTTCAGTCGTGTTGACCAGTCCGCTCATCCGCGCGCTGGAAACCGCCGAACCGATCGCGCAACTGCTGACACCCGGCAAAGAATTCGTGGTGACCGAACGACTGGCATCGGGCGAGATGAAGCCAAAGAAACTATCGAAACTCGTATTTGAATACGGCGGCGGCGAGACAATTCTGGTCGGCCACATGCCGGACATCGCCGATTACGCATCGTGGCTAATGGGCAGCGAGACCGGCAGCATCGACTTCGACAAAGCCGCCATCGCCTGCATCGAATGCAAAAACGAGATCGCAAAAGGCACCGGAATGCTGGAATGGCTCGTCACACCCGCATGGTATTTCGCGGGGTGAGAAAGCCATCATCACTTCCCCGTCGTCACCCACTTCTTCCAACCGGGGTCGAGGCTTTCGGGCTTCCATTCGAGTTCTGTTAGAACTTCTGCGAAGGTCGGTTGCGCGCCGGTGGCGCTCGGCTTGAAGTTGCTGAGGATCGACGCGAATTTTTCCGATTCGGGGCCGTAGACGAGGTACTCGACGAAACTCGCGGCGATGAGATCGTAATCTTTGGACTTCTCGCCTTCCCAGAGTTCGTTCGCTCGCACCGACGATGGTTTGGTTTTCGAGCCAACGACCAGTGTCTTCACTTTGGCTTTGTAGGTACTGAGTGCAGTCGGCTTCGTGTCGCCGCGTAACACCATTGCTCGCCCGAAGCCGATTTGTAACCAGTCGGGTAGTGAACCCGTCGTAGGTCCGGTGCCGGCTTTCTTGTTCAACACGGTCGCGGCCACGACCGTTGAAACATCGTTGGTGATTTCCGCGTCGGTCGCTTTATCGCCGCGATCGATGCCGATCATCGCGTATGTCGGATCGATGCGAGAATTGACTGCGAACCACGTGTCGCGTTCGATTTTCTTCTGTTCGACGGTGCGATAGAACGCACCGAGCGTCCGTGGGTCCGAGAACACGTACACCGTGAGCTTGCCCTTCCAGAGCTTCGTGGCTTCCTCAAATTTCAGTGTCTTACGCGCGAACATCGCAACTTTCTGTGCCGAGTCCGCGAGCGATTTCGCTTTCGCTTCGGGGTAGGTCGTGAACAACTGGATGTTCTCGGTCTCTGCGGTTGCGATCTTGTCGATGCTCGCTTTCTTCAGAAAGCCCATTGCGACTTTCTTCTGCTCGATAGCCGCTTTCTTATCTTCGTCGTCTCGTGCCGACGCCACTCCGACGATGGCGAGTATAGCCGCGAGTGCCAACATTCGGATGGGGAACGCGTACATGGTTCGTTTCTCAAAGGGCTGCGGATAGATTTCGAGTAAACATACACTACTCTTTCTCGATAGCGTTCGCACGAAATTCGATTGAAATCGCTTCTCGATGGGACACGACACAGCATGGCCGGTATCGAATCCAGTTCGAACGAATCCGCCGCAGTGTTGGACGAAATCGTCCGGCGGCTGATGTCGGTGAGCAATCGAGCCGAGCGAGGCCGACGCATCGCGGCTGTGGCGCAGGTGTACTCCACTCGTCGCGAAGTTCTGCCGCTTTTTAATCGTATCCGAGCACATCCGAACGGGAAACGCATGGCGGTCGAATTCGTGGCGCGGATGCCGTTGCCTGTTCCCAACGGCTTGATCCTCCTCACGGCCCCGTTGTTATCCGACCGCGAAGTCGTTCTCGGTCATCGCATGGCCGCCACCGCAAAATTAATCGCGTCGCTACCGGATAAACTGGAATCGGTCGGCCCGATCGTTCGATCGTTCACCGCCGGTCTCGGTCGCATTCGCACACTCGAACGCCTCACGCATTTGCAGTCGCGCATCGATGTCTGTACGTCGCTCGATGAGATCGTGGCGCAGACCGAAGCGACGACGAAAATGCGTTGCCCGAAGTGCAGCGGGCGCTTCACCCGACCGGCCCTAATTCGACACCTGTGGTCGAAACACCGGCTGTTATTCGCCAACGGTCGCGCCGCCGAACCCGCACCCGCCATCGAGAAAGCGGTGCAAAGCTACGCCACTTCGCGCGATACGACCGAGCTGGATCAAATTTACTTTCTGACGAAGCAAACCTACGAAAATGTCGAACCCGCGCAGGTTCATCAGGCGTTGCTGACGCGCATTGGGGCTACGGCGGAGGAGATTGAGCCGGTCTGCCGAAAGGCGGCCGAATCGCACTCGGGAATCTGCCCAACTTGTTTCGCGATGATCCGCAATCCGGTTCTACCACTACCGGAACCGCTCGTGCTGGCCGACGGTCGCGTCAGTGGCGATGGCTTTTTCATTGAAGCCTCGCGCGGCACGTACGTCCGAATCGTACGGCCAGGGCTAGAACCGGCGACGGTTTCGGACCCCGGCGGTCGCCTCGGGCCGCGCGAACTCGGCGTGAAGATCGCTACCGGAATCGCGGTCGTCGGCATGATCGCCACTCTCGCATTGCCGAAGACGACGATCAAGCCATTGCTCACGGCATTCCTCGCCGCGTCGCTGGCAACGATCGCGTATGCGACGGCACGCTACATTCGCCGTGCAACGGGTCGGCGGAACGTGCGTGCAATCGATGCCGCGTGGCGGGAAGTCGCGGGCACGGTAGGGCGAACGCAAACGGCGATACGATTTCTCACGCGGTTGTGCCGCACGAGTTTGAACGCGGGCACGCCACTCGAACGATCCACGCTGGTTCGAGATTTGGCCCAACATGCCGCCGTGTTGTCGCAGAAAGGGAATGCGCAGACGCAGTTGTTCGCTACGGTGCGCGTGCTGCAAGCGAGCGACACGGCCTCGTTCGGCACCGACTGGGGCACGCTGATGTCCGAGTTATTCGCGCCGTTTTGTCGCGGCGAAAGCTCGCCAGTGTTTGCCGAAGCCGCTGCCGAGACGCTTCTGAACTCCGAAGGATTGTCCGACCGCGAAACCGCACGCCTTCGCATATTGCTCGCAAATGTCGCGTTCGAATCGCGGCTGACGGCACACGACCTCGTCGAACTCGGGAAGTTCTGCCCGCAGTTTTCGCGGTTGCTGGCGGGTACGCAAGAGTGGTTCCAGCTACTCGGCGAAGTGTGGAAGCTGCGGAACGCGCGGCCTTGGGAAAAGATCGGCAACGCACAATCGGTGTTCGAGCACGCCAAACGCTTCCCGTCGAAGAGCGGGCGAACGCTGGTCGCCTACCCGGATACGTTGCTCGTGGTGGAACTCGAAGACGTCTACGAAAACGACATCGGTCCGGTGTTGGTCGGGCGTCGTGGCGTGACCGTTGCGGATCGCACCGTGGCCGACCCCGATGCCGAGGTACGGTGCGAAACGACGCGGAACGGCACGCACGTTCTCGTGTACGGCACGCACACGATTGGCCTGAATCGCAAGCTGCCGACGAAGATTTTGCAACAACTGCAACAATGGCTACGCTTCCGCGCGGATAGACTGATGCCCGCTGCCGAAGCCAGCGAAATCGAGCCGCGATCCGAACGGGTAGAGACTCTGATTGCACCGTCGGTCGTGGAGTGTCCGATGTGCGGCACGCGGTCGTATCTGCAAACGGGCGAAGTCGGCATTCGCATATAACGCAACGAGGTGTTGAATGATTCGCGAAACACGGGTCTGGTTGGCACGCCACGCAGAGACGACGACGCCGACGGTTTTCCACGGTGCGGAGTCCGACATCGGCCTCAGTAGTCATGGCGAACGACAGGCGCTGGCCGCCGCCGAGTGGTTTCAGACATTGCGACCGACGCGCGTGGTTTCGTCGAACATGCTTCGCGCCCGCCGTACCGCCGAGCCAATCGCACGAGAAACTGGCCTGCCGCACCTCATCGAATCGCGATTTCACGAACGCCGCATCGGCGATATGTCCGGGCAGCCGTTTTCCACGACCGATGGTTTCTGGCCCGTCACCGTACGCGAATGGTCGTCGGGAAACACCGCCTACACGACGCCCGATGCCGAATCGTTCGACGACTTACGCGAACGCCTGATCGACGCCTGGAACGACACGATGACGGCACATGCCGGCGAACGAATCGTCATCATCGCGCACGGCGTCGTTTGCAAAGTGTTGTTGCTATGCCTGTTGAAAGAGTTCGGCCCGAAACGCTGGGTAGAACTCGGCCGCGTGCCGAATCTCGCCGTATCCGAGTTGTACGGCGACAGCGAAACCGGCTGGCACGCCGAGCAAATCCTGCAAGTCCCACCGCCCGTTCTCGCACTTGTCACAACCGCCGAATCGACCGCCATGAAATCCGAAGCCTGATTACCTACGAGCCACCGAGTTCATCTCGGTGGGAGTTTCCCGCTACTTCTTCGTTGGCCCGACCTTCCAGCCGTCCACGGTGAACTCGCCCTTCGCTCCACACTCGAACTGAAGCGGTTTTTCAAGCCCCACGCCCCACGAGCCGGTTGTCTTTGTCGGGCTGACAAAAACGTATCGAATCCCCCTCTCGAATCATCGCGTTTACACCAATTCTCGCATCGGTTGGGCGTTGTCTTCGATGAGGTATTGGGGGCGGCCAGTCAGGTCCGGGAGTGTGGCCTTGGTCGCGTCGATGCCGAGGTTGTGATACAGCGTGGCGTAGAGTTCGCCGAACGTGACCGGTCGGCTTGCGGCCTCGCCGGCGATCTTGTCCGTCGAACCGATGACTTGCCCCATCGTCATGCCGCCACCCGCCATTAGGGCGCAGTTCACTTGCGGCCAGTGATCGCGACCGACTTGCGTGCTAATCTTCGGCGTTCGGCCGAACTCGCCCATCACGATGACCGTGCAATCCTTGTCGAGTCCGCGATCGTGCAAGTCTTCGACCAATGCGCTCACGCACTTGTCGAACGGCGGGAAGTCTTCGGCTTCGCGCTTGAAAATGGTGTTGTTGGTGCCGCCGTGCCAGTCCCATTTGCTGTAATTCAACGTGACGACGCGGGCACCGGCCTCGATGAGTCGCCGCGCCATGAGCAGACTTTGCGGGACGCGCGGTGCGCCGTTGTCGTCCATAAAAATCTTCGGGTTCCCGGTGCCGTATCGTTCGAGCACCTTCTTCGGTTCCCGAGACAAATCGAGTGCATCAGCGACGCGCGACGACGTGAGTAACCCGAATGCCTGCTCGGTAAATGCGTCCATTCCCTTCAACGCGCCCGTTGCATCCGCATCGCGGCGCATATCGTCGAACCGGTTGAGGAGCGTTTTGCGGTCGGCGAGCCGGTTCACTGCGATGCCGCGGAGAACCATATCGTCGCGGGTTTGGCCCATCGCGCGAAACGGAGCCAGCGCCGGCCCGAGGAAACCGGGACCAGGCTCGTTGTACGGCCCGTGCGTGCAGGTGTAACAGAGGCTGAAGTACGGCGGCACCGACGGATCGATCGGCCCCTTTAACTTGGCCACCGCCGAGCCGAATTGCGGCCAACCCGCAGCGGGCGTCGGCTTCCGCGGATTGTGGCCGTTATACACCTGCGTCGCATCGTGATCGGCTTGATTCCCCACGAGCGAGCGAACGATCGTGAGTTTATCCATGATCTTCGCCAGTTGCGGAAGCGCTTCGCAAATCTGGATGCCCGGAACCTTCGTGGGGATCGGTTTCCACGGACCGGCGATCTCTTTCGGCGCGTCGGGTTTCAGGTCGAACAGATCCTGGTGCGGTGGTCCCCCGACCAGATACACGAGGATCACCGACTTGTGGTTCGACCGAACGCCCGCAGTCGATTCGGCCCGTAGCAACCCCGGTAACGTCAGGCCACCGAGGCCGAGCGAACCGATCTGGAGAAAGCTACGGCGAGGGATATGGGGCGACAGGGCAGGCATTTTGGACTCTGGTAAAGTGATGCGAGAATCGAAAATAGATGGCAGGTGAAGACAGTGTCCCCTCACGAGAGCTTCCAGTCAATAGATTTTCTGAAGCGAATGCGAAAAGATTCGCCATCCACCCGATCTCAACCGAGAACCTCGATGTCGTTTACGCGCAAAGTGCTGGCTATCGATTCGCACACCGGTGGCGAGCCGACGCGGATTGTGATTGCGGGTGGCCCGGAGTTGGGCGAGGGGAGTGTGGCAGAACGGTGTTTGCGGTTTCGCGATCAGCACGATGGCTTTCGTCAGTTCGCGGTGAACGAGCCGCGCGGGTCGGATATTCTCGTCGGCGGGCTGTTGGTTCCACCTACCGATCCTTCCTGCGTCTGCGGCATCATTTTCTTCAACAACATCAGTACGCTCGGCATGTGTGGGCACGGCACCATCGGCCTCGTGGCAACGCTCGCGCACCTCGGGCGTATCGGTGTCGGCGAGCATCGCATCGAAACTTCTGTCGGCGTGGTTACTGCCACGTGGCACGGCAACGGGCGCGGCTCCGTGCGGAACGTGACGAGCTATCGGCACGCCGCGAATGTCGCGGTGAGCGTGGAAGGTTACGGCTGGGTGACGGGCGATATTGCCTGGGGCGGCAACTGGTTTTACCTGATCGGCGAGCATCGCGAGACGCTGGAAGCTGGCAATACCGAGCGATTAACCGATGTCTGCACGCGAATTCGCCGCGCGTTGAATGCGAGCGGCACGACTGGAGCGAACGGGGCCGAGATCGATCATATCGAACTCTTCGCCGCACCGAACGATCCGAAAAACCATAGCCGGAACTTCGTACTCTGCCCCGGCGAAGCCTACGACCGTTCCCCGTGCGGCACCGGCACCAGCGCGAAACTCGCCTGCCTCGCGGCATCGGGTAAGTGGCAGCCGGGCGACGTGTGGCGGCAAGAAAGCATCGTCGGTAGCGTCTTTGAAGGACACTACGAACGCGATGCCAACGGCATCATCCCCACAATCGCTGGCACCGCTTTCATCACCGCCGAAACGACACTGTTGCTCGAAGAGGGCGATCCGTTCCCCGACTATCTGTAAAAAGGCATTCGCAATGTTTCTCGGCTACAACACGAACGGCTTCGCCCATCACCGGTTGACGGATGCGGTCGATCTCCTTGCCGAGATGGGGTATCGCGGCATCGGATTGACGATCGACGTGCATCACCTCGATTGTTATGGCGAGGCGTACGAGTGCGAGTTGGCCGCGTTTTCTGCACAAATCGAACGGCACCAGTTGCGTACGGCCATCGAGACCGGTTCGCGATTTCTGTTGAACCCCAAGGTGAAACACCAACCGACGCTGTTGTCGGCGAATGCCGAAGAGTGTGCGGTTCGCTTCGATTTTTTGTCGCGGTGTATCGATGTGGCCAAGCGACTGCGCTCGGATTGCGTGAGTTTCTGGTCGGGCACGCCGACCGATAATGCGGGGCCGCGTGTGTGGATGTCGCGGCTGGTGGAATGCTGCGTTCGCCTGGCGGATGAGGCGGCGGCGAAGGGCGTGCGACTCGCATTCGAGCCGGAACCGGGGATGTTCATCGACACGATGGCGAAGTTCGCCGAGTTGCACGCCGCTGTGAATCACCCCGCTTTTGGCTTAACGCTCGATGTCGGCCACCTCGTTTGCATGGGGGAACTGCCGATCCGTACGCACGTGTTGCAATGGAAAGACGTACTGTGGAACGTCCACATCGACGACATGCGGCACGGGGTTCACGATCATCTGATGTTCGGCGAAGGCGAAGTCAATTTCGCCGAGTTATTCGCCTCGTTACGCGAAGCGAACTACCGCAACGGAGTGTACGTCGAACTCAGCCGCCACAGTTACGATGCGGTACACGCCGCGCAAAAGTCGCGAGCGTTTTTGGAAACTGTTACAAATCGCTAGTTTTTACCCCAAGGGGGTTCCATCTCATAGCCCAGGGTTAGACGTTTCGTCGTACCCCTGGGTCCGATTTAGCCGACGAACGCACCGTTCATAAAGTCGCCGAAGAGGTTGAACTCGCGGTCGGCAGTCGGTGTGCCACCGGCGAGAGCGGCGGCGGCGTTAAACAGTTTCACGCGCGATGAACCGCCCTCGCCGAGCGCGACGAACACTTCGGCGAGGCCGTCGGAATTGATGTCGGTGGTCGCGATGCGAACGCCGCCACGGGTGGAGGGATCGCCTGCAAAGAAGTTCGACACTTCGGTCTGTTTGCCACCCAACAAATCGACGCCGGAAAACGCCCGAATCCGTGGCCCGCCATCGGGTCCGCTACCGACGAGCAGTTCGCCGAACCCATCGCCGTCGAGATCTCCTACTGCCACGAAGGCTCCGTTTCGGAGGGTTTCCTCGAATGCGAAGAAGTCCGCGAAGATTTTCCGTGGGGTGCCAACGAGCGACTTGCCATCGTAGCCTGCGATGCGCGGCCCGCCGCCGAAGCCCGCCGAGACGATGAGATCGGGCGTGCCATCTTTGGTGATGTCGCCCGCACCGGCCCGCGCGCCGCCACGGAACGCATCGTCGTCGACGCCGAAGAAGTCCGCGACGGTTTTCGTTCCGAGTTGCAGTTCGAGTGTGTCGCCGCCGCTCGAAACGAATTGGCTCGTCAGCGCCAGAATCTGCACGCGGGCACCGCCGCCTTGATCGGGCGTGATGATGATTTCCGATTTCCCGTCGCCATCGAAGTCCGCGGCGGCGACGAACACACCGCCGGTGAACGTCGTCTCGAATGGCTTCACGGTAATGAGAATTTTCGACGCATCGAGGCCATCGTAGACGCGAACTTCGTTCGCACGACCCGGTCCGGAACCGACGATCACATCGAGCGTGCCATCGCCGTTGACGTCGGCCGTCGCCACGCGCACGCCACCGGTGAAACTGGATTCAAACGGCACGATGCCACTCTTGACAGTAAAGCTTTCATCGACGGTGAAGAACGGCTGCGACTGGCCCGCACCGCCGCCGATCGAGAAACCACTCGTGAACGGCGGCGTGTTGACGACGGTGACAGGTCCGAGGGCCAACGAGGGGTTGCCCGCGAGGTCGGTTGCGGCCCCCGCCGGAACCGACAGCGTCACGGTCTTCGACGACCCGCTAAAGCCGTCGATGATTACGGTATAAGACAATTTGCCGCCCGAATTCGACATGAATCCGACTCCGGTGACCTTCGCACCCGTTGCCGTACCACCCAGAATGAAGGCGCTCGCGGTGAGTGGAGCGAATGCGACGATTTCCGAGAGTTGGAACGTGATCGATACCGGCCCTTGCTTCGCGGTCGTTGGAACGGAGTTCGGCGAGAGCAGGTTTAGCGTCGGTGCGACGAAGTCGACAATGGCGATCTCGGTGTTCGTGACCGCCGCATTCGCGTTGCCGGCGGCGTCTTTCACAGCGGCCGCCACGAGACCGATCGTCGCGGTCCCCTCGCCGGACAGGTTGCCGATGTTGACTTGGAAACTCTTGCCATCGGCATTCGGGACGATGCCGAGAATCTTGGCCGCGGTTGCGGTGTCGCCGAGAACGATGTCCGATACATCCAGGCCCGTCACCGGTTCGCTGAACGTAATTTTCGCCGACACCTGGTTGACATTCGTCCGGTTAAAGGGTTCGGGGAAAGGAATCCTTGCCGTCGGGGCGACGTTGTCGAAGTTCACCGTGACCGTTTTCGAGATCGCGGTGAAGCCGGCGGTTAACCCCGTGCGGATCGTCGGCAGTGTGACAGTGGTGGCGGGCACGCTCGCGATTGCGAGTGTCTCCGTGGCCGGCGTGAGCAGTGTCAGCGTGACTGGGCCGGCTCCCGTTGCCCCCGTAACGGACACCGTGAAGACTTTGTTGTCGGTCGTCGTCACGCTCGAAACGACTGGCGAACCGGGGCCGGTAACGGTCAGATCGGCAGCATCGAAGCCGAACGCCGCTTCGCTGAATGTCACGGTGAAATTCACGGGCGATGCCGTCGATGGGGTTGTCGGCGAAGCGATCACGACGGTTCCCGTCATCAGCGCGGCACGATAGGCATCTGGCGAAGTAACCGCGATCACCGGCGTCGGCCCGGCCAATACGCCGATGGCTTTGTTCGAGGCATCGCGATAGAGCACGAGCGGTGACACCTCGCTGGCAGCCAGCCCGGCCGGGTTATCCTTCGCGGCGGTGAGGTTGGCCTTGGCGAGCGGACCAGCGGCCGAACCCCAATAGTTGAATAGCGCGTTCACTTCGGACTTGGTATTCGCCAGTACGCCGAATTTGTTATCGAAGATGTTGTTGAACTGAATGAGCGCCGTGCTGGTATCGAGCGTCGCATCGGAGCCGACGATGATGGCGGTGGCGTTGTTACTGAACGAGTTCCCGACGATCTTCGCGGTCGATGGTTCGTCGGTGTTGTTGCCGTTGCCGCTCAGGTCGAAGGTCACGTCGTCGGCGATTTGCACGCCGGCGGAGTCGAACGTTGCGCCACTACCCGTGTAGTTTGCGAAAGTACTGCCGGAGATCGTTACGGAACTCGATTCGAGTGCTTCGATGCCGTAGTTCGCGATTCCCGGCGTCGTCAGCCCCGTGAAGTTCGACGAACCGACACTACCTTTGGCCCCGTCGCTGAAACTGACCGCGGTACGACCGATGCCGGAGAATGTCCCACCAACGACATCGACGTTGGCCCCGACGTTGACCGCGTTCACCCCAATCCCCAGATTGACTCCGCCATTAGTAGTGCCGACGTTGCGGATCGTCACATTTGAAACGAGACCCGTGGCAGCATCGTAACGCAGTACGCTACCCGCTTTGGTACCGAGCGATTTCCGACCGTCGTAAGTCAGATTCGACACGTCGACTGCCGTACCGGGTGCGAACTGGAATACGGCACCGTCCACGCCCGTCGGCCCCACCGTGTTGCCAACGGCTTCGACAGTCGTGAACGCTTCGCCGCTGCCGATGACATTGGACGATTCGGTTAGCGTAATCGCCCCAAAGCCGGGATCGACGAGATGCGTATTCGCCGACAAATTAATATCGTCCGAACCTGCGGCGGCATTCGCTTTCGTGACGGCATCGACAATCGTCGCGAAGGCGTTCGTGCCAACGGTCAGACCTTTCGCTTCGTTGGGCAGGCCCACGTTGAAGTCGACCGTACTTCCTGCCGTTGTGAACGCCGGATCGACGTAAAAACTAGCGGGTACGTCGCGCGTTTCGAGCGAAACGAAACCCAATTTGATGTGATTCTGGCGTTGGGCACGGTTGCGACGGGACATGGGAACAAACCTCAGTTGGTGAATGCGTCAGAGTTTCGAGCGAGTCGCGGGAGGGAATTTCGTATGGCACAGTTCGCGTAGTTTACGCAACCTGACAATCCGATGTGGTAAGAATCACAAATCGGGGTACTCCGACCACTGTAAATGCGGAGAATTCATGCGCTTCACTTATTCCAGCGAGCGCAACGAGCCGATGGTAAGCACAGGCCCTACATTCCGCACAATTGTTGCAGCCAGAGACCCGATCGCGTGTGGCGAGCGCTACTGATTTTGGTTTGTCTCACTTCGCTTGCCGGGTGTTCCCTTCAGCGGACGACGGCGCACAATCTCGGCTTCGAGCATCATTTGCGTCGCGGCGACAACTCTCTGGAACGCGAGATTCGCGCCGATGCCCACGCGGCTCTACGGCAACTCTGCGGTAAGCACGATCGTAAGTCGTACACCGAAGAGTATGAGTTGGGTTTCAGCGATGGGTACTTCGATTTTCTCGATCGCGGTGGCCCCGTGCAACCACCGCCACTGCCGCCGACTTCGCTGCGTAGGAAGAAGTATCTGACCATCGAGGGCCAGGCCAAGGTCCGCGATTATTTCCTCGGCTTTCAATACGGCGGGCAGATTGCCGAATCGACGGGGCGTCGCGAATTCCTCACGGTGCCGATCGTGCTTTCCGAAGCACCGGTGCCACCGCCGCTCAACATCACGGTATTACCGTCGACGCCCGAACCGCTACCGGAGAAGCCATGATGCGAACGCTCGCACTCGCGATACTCCATGCGGCATTCGCTACGACGGGTTGTGCCTCACTGACGAATCCCGTGGCCGATGGCGTACCCGTTCGCCGCGTTCCAGCAGAAGTCCTCGGACGACCCAAAAGCGATCAGCAAGCGACGCCGCTAACGCTATTGCGTCGGCCCGAACCGACGGCCTATCGCCTCGATAAAGGCGACGTGCTCGCCGTGATTGCCGGCGACCTGTTCGGCCCGGAAACCGTACAAGCGCCCGTGAGTTTTGCCGATGCGGGTGGCGGCGAATCCGCCGTCGGCTATCCCGTGCCCGTCCGCGACGATGGCACGATCAGCTTGCCGAACGCGAAAATTCAGCCGATTGCCGTGAAGGGCAAAACCGTGCCGGAAGTCGAATTGCTGGTTCGCAAGGCGATTGAAGACGACGTGAAACTGTTCCAGAAGGGGGCCGCGAAAATCAGCGTGCAACTCCAACGGAGACGCCGTTATCAGGTGCTCGTCGTTCGCGAAGATACCGTTGGCATTCCCACTACCGCCGCAGGGGGCGTTATTACGAGCGCGAACAAACGCAACGGCGTGACGGTGTCGCTCGAAGCGTACAAAAACGACGTACTCCGTGCGTTGAACCAAAGTGGCGGTCCGCCGGGCCTCGATGCGAAAAACGAGGTCATCATCCAACGCGGGCTGTACGATCCTGCCGACCCGCTGAAGGGCGTCACGCGAATTCCGTTGCGAATTTACCCCGACGAACCACTTGTGATTTCCGAAGCGGATATCACGCTCGGCGATGGCGATGTGCTCTCGATATTAGCCCGCGATTCCGAACAGTTTTACACCGGTGGCGTACTCGGTTCGCGGCAAGTCACGTTGCCGCGCGACTACGATTTGAACGTGCTCCAAGCGATTGCACTCGTCGGTGGGCCACTCGTCAACGGGGGCTTCACGCAGAATGCATTCATCGCTCAATCGTTCGCCAGCGGCTTGGGTACGCCTTCGCCCGTGTTGTGTACGGTGTTGCGAAAAATGCCGAACGGCCAACAGTTACCGATCCGCGTCGATCTCTCGCTCGCACTCAAAGACCCTCGCGAACGGATTCGCATCTTGCCGGACGACTTCCTGGTTCTCCAAGAGAAGCCCGGCGACGCCATCACCCGTTATCTCACGCAAAACTTCCGATTCAGCACCACTGCCGAAACGATCCGCTCCGAGAACATCGGCCAAGTGTTATCGGGAACAGTCCCCTAGTAGTGATGAGTGGTGAGTGGTGAGTAAGAAGTGATGAATGGCGATCGGTCTCATCACTCATCACTCATCACTCGCCACTACGAAGTCGGTTCGACGCTGACGCGAAGTGGTTCGGCCCCGTCGCGTCTGCGATCGGGGTCTGGGCCGCAACTGAGGATTTGGTCCGCCTTGAGTTCGGCGAGTTCGAGTGCGCCGACCCAGACGACGCAGCGGTTCTTTTCGTGGGCTTCGAGCATGAGTTGGACGCACTTTTCGACCGTAAAACTGAAGACTTTTCGCAATACGCCGACGACGAACTCCATCGTGTTGACGTCGTCGTTGTGCAAGATAATCGCATAGGGCGGCTGTCGCTCCGTACGCATGTCGGTGCGTTCTTCGGGCTTCGTCGTGGGGTAGATCGTACCTGGCATACTCATCGGCTTGGCCTCAGCGTGCGTCGGTTTCGCAGACTCATTTTAGCAGTTGTCGGCGAGGCCGCATAGCCATCGGCATCGTGGAAAATCGCACCAAGAGACGAGCCGGTGGCGGGCAATCGCCCGTTCGGCTCGAAAAGCGAACCTCACTCCATAAAGGACTTGAGGGCTTTCTCGATGCCTTCCTTCTGCTTCTTGTTATCCCCGGCGAGCTTGATTGCTTTCTCGCCGGCGGCTTGGGCTTTCTCTTTCTGACCGGCGGCATAATAGGCTTGTGCGGCCACCATCAGCGGGGAGATTCCGCCGTCGGCGTCGATCCGAAGCAGTTCGTCGGCGGCCTTCGCGGCCAGGTCGACGTGCTTGCGATCGGGGTTCAGACCCTTTGAACTCCAGAGCCGTGCGATGAAGCTGATGCTGCCTTTGTCGTGCTTCGCAACCGACGCGATGAAGAAGGCGTCCGAGATCGCTTTCGCGGTGTCCATGTCGCGGGCTTGCATCGTCATTTGGATTTTCTGAACCACGAACATCGTCTTTTTCGCTCGGTTCGGGTACTTCTTTTCGAACTCGGGCAAATCTTTCAGCGAGCTAGCGGCGGCGACGGCCACGGCATCGCGAATCGCTTTGTCGAGAACTTTTTCTTCCTTGCCCTCGTTCGCTTTGGAGGCCTTCTCGACGGCGGTCTCGACGCGACCGATCAGGGCATCGTATTCTTCTTGGATCTTCTGAATGGCATCGACGCTCGCTTGGCCCTTCCAAGTACCCGCGAAAATCTCCGGTAGCACATCGTCGAGTTCGCTCGGGTGACCGATGAACGCGATCTTCCCGGCCTGGTCGATCACGAACGAACACGGAATGCCGTTCTGACCCGACGCCGTCATGAACGCATCGTAGGTGTCGTCGTTGTCGCTGAACGCGAACGAAAACTGAAACTTGTCCGCCTTGGTTTTGATGAACTCTTTGACGCTTACGAGCGTGTTTCCACGGTCGTCCGCGCCGGTGACCGCGACCACGACGAGGCCCTTCTCTTTGTACACTCGGGCGAGTTCGTCGACGTGCGGCATCGACGAAATACACGGCCCGCACCAAGTGGCCCAGAAGTCCAGAACGTAGACTTTGCCCGGCTCGTAGCCTTTGAGTTCGTTGCCCTTGAGCCACACATTTGCCTTGAGTGCCGGTGCCGCATCGCCGATGCCGAGTTTCTTGGCCGCAGCCGGTTTCTCGGCGTCTTTTTTCTCTGTGGCACTCGAACAAGCCGATATCCCGAACGCCAACAGCGCCGCCGATAGCAAAATTCGCATGAACGCGATCCTCGTAGTGAGTACAGATAACCGCCATCATTCTACGGAACCGCAACGGCAAGAGTTCGGTACGACTCGATGCCCGCTAACCGCTTCGGCAATAGACTTACACTTCGAGCGGGGATTCATACGTTTTTGTTAGCCCGACGCGCCAGCGAGGGGAACCCGCGAGATGCACGCGATCGTAGAAATGAACATAATCCCTCGCTAGCGCGTCGGGCTAACGGGAATGCATTGTTAGACTACGCGATTGAGAGAAGGAACCATCATGGCCGAGCCGTACAAGATCGTCATCGGGTTGGAAATTCACGTGCAATTGCTGACGAAGACGAAGCTCTTCTGCGGCTGTCCGAATCAGTTCGGCTTGCCGCCGAATACGGCCGTCTGCCCCGTTTGCCTCGGTCTGCCCGGCTCGCTGCCCGTCATGAACCGCAAGGCGTTCGAGCTATCGCTGAAGGCCGCGATGGCGCTCAACTGCCAGATCGCCACGCACCCCGGCGAGAAGCCCGGCTTTACCAAATGGGACCGCAAAAACTACTACTACCCGGACTTGCCGAAGAACTACCAAATCAGCCAATACGATCTGCCGTTCAGCCACGAAGGCTTCCTCGATATCAACGTCCACCCGGACCCCAAGAAGGGTTACACGCCGAAGCGCATCGGCATCATTCGCGCGCACCTCGAAGAAGACGCGGGCAAGAACACGCACGACGAAACGGGGCGAGGCGGCGATACCCGCGTCGACCTCAACCGCACCGGCACGCCGCTTCTGGAGATCGTTTCGCAACCCGAAATGAACAGCCCCGAAGAAGCGATGGCGTATCTCGACGAAGTGCGGTTACTGCTCCGCGAACTCGGCGTTTCCGACTGCGAAATGCAGGAAGGCAGCCTGCGTTGCGATGCCAACGTGAACATTCACGTGCCGATGTCCAGCGAGGCAAAAGGCTACGCTGCCACGCCACTCGTCGAGATCAAAAACCTCAACAGTTTCCGCTCCGTGGGGCGTGCGATCGTCTACGAAGCGAAGCGCCAGTTCGAGGAATTTGAAAAAGACCCGGCGAACTACCGCATCGATAAGTTCCTGAAAACGACCGCCGGTTGGGACGACGCGAAGGGCCGCACCGAGGTGCAGCGCCACAAGGAAGACGCCGCCGATTATCGCTACTTCCCCGAGCCGGACTTGGTGCCGGTGATTGTGACCGAAGCGCAACTCGACGCGATCCGCGCGACGATGGGCGAACTCCCGCAAGCCCAACGGCAGCGGTTGCAAACGCAGTACGGGTTGTCGCCGTACGATGCCGAAGTGTTCGTCGCCAAGGGCCGCAAAACGGTGGCGTATCTCGAAGCGGTGACGAAGATCGTCGGCGATGGCAAGATGGCCGCGAACCGCATTAGCGACCTCGTATTCCCGGCGCTAACCGACCGCAAGGAAGAGATCGACGCCTTCCCCGTCACGGCCAGCACCTACGCCGATTTCATCCAAAAGACCGGCAGCCTGAACAAGCAAGACCGCGTCGACATCTTCAAAATCATCCTCGAAACGGGCGCGACGGTCGAAGTCGCAAAAGTGTCGGCGGGCGTGAAGGAGTTCGACGACACAGCCCTGCGCGAAGCCGTTGTCGTCGCGATTGCGGCCAACCCGAAAGCGCTCGCCGACTTCAAAGCCGGCAAAGACGCCGCAAAAATGGCGATGGTCGGCCACGTCATGAAGAACAA
This sequence comes from Limnoglobus sp., assembly GCA_043780595.1. Classification (GTDB taxonomy): domain Bacteria; phylum Planctomycetota; class Planctomycetia; order Gemmatales; family Gemmataceae; genus Limnoglobus. The sequence goes on along the minus strand of JAYWCL010000307.1, from coordinate 714 downwards.
CAAAGGCGCAGCCAACGACGTAGTGCGAAAGCTATTGGACGAAGAACTCGCGAAACGATAACGCAGATTCAGGTGCTGTGAAACGCGGGGGCGTAAACTCTCGCAACAATCGTGTTATCATCCGATACACCGTGCCCCCGCCCTTCGCTCCGAAGACTACGCCGCGCCGCTAAACGGGAGTAGAATTGAAGCACGTTTTGAAACTGACTTTACAACGTTACCGGTTTCGGACTTAATGAGGCATGAGAGGGCGCTCGATGTATTGGAGACGGACTGCTCCCGAACTCGCGGTCGCCGCCACCGTTGTTGCGGTGTATCTATGGGCGTGCTGCTCGGTCGTCGTACGAGAGGGGCTGTGCGCCGGGCCGTTTGACTTGGCAGCCATCTACGGGTTCAGTTGCGCCCTGACAGGCTGGATGGACTACCCGCTCGGGTGGCTGGCGAATCCACTCGTGTGGTTTGGGGTCTTTCTGCTGGTATGTCGGCATAGCGGTGCCGCTACGCTGTGCGGCTTGCTCGCCATGGTGATGGCGGTCCAATGGTCAATCGAGTGGAACCGGCAAGGGCTGTCGCACATGCTGCGTGCCGGTTACGATCTGTGGCTTGCCAGCATCGGGTTGCTATTACCTCGGCTCGGAACAACATCACATATCATTTGCCGCGGCATATTGCACGAATGGAGCCTGAAAGTAACTTCGCACACGATCTGGAAAA
>JAYWCL010000306.1:0-8805 GCA_043780595.1 Limnoglobus sp. | reverse complement strand
GTTCATTTTCCAGATCGTGTGCGAAGTTACTTTCAGGCTCCATTCGTGCAATATGCCGCGGCAAATGATATGTGATGTTGTTCCGAGCCGAGGTAATACACCCTTCGTTCGTTCAGAACGGTCGTGTCACGTCTCAACCATTTCGTCCAACACCCAAAGACGAATCGTTGCTATCGGTTTATGATGGCGACTCGATTTCTCCAGAGAAATCGTGGCTTCATTTTACAACGAAACTGATGCAACAGTCGGTAGGCACGATGGCGGTTTCCGTTGCGGAATGTGCGACTGAGAATCTTCGATCACGACCAGACCCCGTCACATTTCCCGAACATGCTGTGATCTATTTTAGCGGGTTGACAGATAACGAGTGCCGCACGAAGAGTAAGAAACTCCAAGCCAAAGCCTTGGAACGCGGCTGGCTCTATCCCATGGTCGCAGGGTGAGATACTTCGAGCGGGGTGATTCGATACGTTTTTGTTAGCCCGACACGCGCGAGGGGAACCCGCGAGAAGGCACGCGATCGTAGAAATGATAATAATCCCTCGCTAGCGCGTCGGGCTAACGAGAATGGATTGTGAGACCGGTAACGTGTACAGGCGGATGGCCAGCGACAAACCCAGCGAGCGGCACGCTTGTTACGTACCGCTCGCCGGGATTGCGCTTACGGCTCTTCGAGGTACGTGTAGCCGTCGAGGCCGCTCTCGTAGAACTTCAGAAACTGCTTGCTTTCGGACACGGAAATTTGCCCCGAGCGCACGGCACGCTCGACGTCTTTGCGGATGCGGTCGATCAACTTCTCCGACGAATATTGCACGTAATTCAGCACTTCCGTGACGGTGTCGCCCTTGATGACGGTATCGACATTGGTCGTGCCGTCTTCTTCGAGCGTGACGTGGACGGCGTTCGTGTCGCCGAACAGATTGTGCAAGTCGCCGAGGATTTCCTGATACGCACCGAGCAAAAACGCACCGAGGTAATACGGCTCTCCTTCGGTCACGGGGTGCAGTTCCAGCGTGTTGCGAACGTCGCGCAGGTCGATGAACTGATCGATCTTGCCGTCCGAATCGCAAGTGATATCGCCCAACACCGCTCGCCGCGTCGGCACTTCGTTCAAGCGGTGGATCGGCATCACGGGGAACAGTTGCTTGATCGCCCACGAATCGGGCATACTTTGAAATACAGAAAAGTTGCAGAAGTATGTATCCGACAACATACTGTCGAGGCCATTCAACTCTTCGGGTACGTAGTCCATTTCCTTCACGAGTCGCTGTAACTTTCGCCCGAACGCCCAATACATGCGTTCGGCGAGCGCACGCAGTTCGATACTCAAGTAGCCGAGGTTGAAGAGATTCAACGTCTCTTCCATGTTCTGTACGGAGTCGTGATAGCTTTCGAGATAGTTCTTCTTGTTGAGTTCCTTGTAGTTGCTGAACAAGTCCGTAATCGGCTGGGGGGCATCGGGTGGGAGTTCGTCGGGCACGGTACACTTGTCGAAGTCCGATGTGCCGAGGACGTCGAAGACGAGCGCGGAACTGTAGGCGACGAGTGCGCGGCCGCTCTCGGTGATGATGTTCGGGTGCGGCACGCCGGCATCGTCGCAGACGCTCTTGATGCGAAACACCACGTCGTTCGCGTATTCCTGCAACGTGTAGTTCATGCTCGATTCAAAGTCGGTCTGCGAGCCATCGTAGTCGACGCCGAGGCCGCCGCCGACGTCGATGAACTTCAGCCCGGCCCCGATGCGGTAAAGCTCGACGTACACGCGCGCCGCTTCGGTGAGTGCGTCTTTCACTTTGCGAATGTTGGAGACTTGCGAACCCATGTGGAAGTGCGTCATCTGCAAGCAATCGTCGAGGCCGCGCGCCTTGAGATACTCGTAGGCTTCGAGAACTTCGGTGAGCGTGAGTCCGAACTTGCTGCGGTAGCCGGCGCTGCCGCGCCAGCGGCCTGCACCGCGGCTTGCAAGTTTCACGCGCACGCCGAGTGGAACTCGCACGCCGAGTTCTTCCATGTGCTTGACGAGCAGTTCGAGTTCGCTGAACTTCTCGATGACGGGCATGACGTTCTTGCCAATCTTCCGCGCCAACACCACCATTTTGACGAACTCGTCGTCCTTGAAACCGTTGCAGATAATTGGCGTTTCGTCGGTGCCGCTGGTGACGGCCAGCACGGCGATCAACTCCGGCTTGCTACCCGCTTCGAGGCCGAAGCCGAACGGCTTGCCGAACTTCAGCACTTCCTCGACGACGTGCCGTTGCTGGTTCACCTTGATCGGATAGACGCAGCAATACTTACCCTGGTAGCCGTATTCGGCGATCGACTTGTCGAACGCACCGGCGATCTCGCCGATGCGGTGATTGAGAATGCCGGAGAACCGCAGCAAGATCGGCAGTTGGATGCCGCGATTCTGCAACTGATCGATCAGGTCTTTGAGATCGACGGAGCGTTCGGAATTTTTGTCGGGGTGAACGACGACGTGCCCGAGCTTGTTGATGCCGAAGTAACCTTTGCTCCAGTTGCGGATGCCGTAGGTTTCGAGGGCATCGTGCAGCTTCCACGATTGGCCGACGTCGGCACCATCGATACTCTTGCGATCCTGTTTGGCCATCAGTCGAATGCCCCAAGTGCGTGATGTTTCGTGCAGACTATTTGTTTCGTTGGTATCATACGCTGCATCGCCGAGGGTGCAACGGCGAGCACGCGCAATACCTGCCGCGACCCGCCCCGGAGATGATGGCCCATGCGAACGTTCTTCACGTTCATTCTGTTGCTCGCGGTCCCGACGAGTTCCTTCGCGCTCGACATCGTGAAAGGGACGACGGCGTTCGAGCCGATGGACGATGCCGCCACACCCGAACGATTCCGTTTGAAACCGACGACATTTCCGTTCGAGATGCAGTTGAAGTACGATCTGCCGTACGCGAACGTCGACGTGTATGACGTGCGATTCGCTTCGCCGATCGTGTCCGCGCACCCCGTAAACAACACGGTCTATTGCGAGTATTACTCGCCGAAGAATCGCAAGAATCTTCCGGCGGTCATCGTGTTGGACATCTTGGACGGTCGGCAAGTCGTATCGCGTGGCGAAGCACTTTGGCTGGCGCAACACGATGTGGCCGCACTCGTCGTGTACATGGCGTACTACGGGCCGCGCCGCCCGACCACGGAAAAAGTCCGCATGATGATGCCGGACATCGAACACACCGTGAACGCGATCACGCAGACGGTGCTGGACTGCCGTTACGCCACGGCGTGGCTCGCGAGCCGGCCGGAAGTCGATGCGCAGAAGCTCGGCATCGTCGGCACGAGCATGGGGAGTTTCGTCGGTGGCCTCGCAGCCGCAGCCGAACCCCGATTGAAATCGGCGTGCCTGCTTCTGGGCGGTGGCGGCCTCGTCGATGCCTTCTACGAACACCCCAAAGGTGCAGAGTTACGCCGCATCAACGAGTTACTCGGCGGCAGCAAAGACCGCCTCAAGAAATTGATCGACCCCATCGACCCGATCACGTACGCCACGCAGTTGAAGCCGAAGCACCTGCTATTGATCGCCGCGAGCCGCGACGATGTGGTGCCGCCCGCAGCGATGACGAAACTCTGGGAAGCGACCGGCAAGCCGAAGATCGTCTGGCTCGACGCCACGCACGTGGGCGCAGTCGCCTACGTGTTCCCAACGATGCAAGCCGTCATCGACCACATGAAGCAGTAACTACTCGAACGCGGCGATTCGCATTTCGAGACTTGCTACGGTCGTTCGCAATTCGGCGATTTGCGCGTGTGCGTCGGTCAGACGGCTTTCGATTGCTGCCAGCACATCGGGTGATGGGGCTGTCACACGGGTGACAGTCGGCGTGTCGTCGGCGTATGTCGCGCTTCCGGCGGCGGCTTTTGCGGCGGCGAGTTCGGCGGGCGGGTGGAAGCCGTGGGTCAGTTGCGAGCCACGTCGCTCGGCGGCGGTCAGGTAAATGATCAGGTTGCGTTCGACGAGCGGTTTCAGCAAGCGTCGCAGTTCGTCGAGGTCGGCAATTTCGTTCATGCGGCTGGCACGACCGCGCAAATCGCCTTCGGTCTGTGGCCCGCGCATGAACAGTTCTGCAAGGATCGCCATCTCGATTTTGCCAATCACCCACGCTTCGTACAGTAGGTGCCGCCAACGCTCGACGCGGCCACCCGTGATTTTGGAAACGAGGCCACGGCGCTGGAGCAGCCCGAGCGTTTCCTCGACTTCGTCTTCGTCGAGATTCAGCACGGGGTCGCGGTTCGATTTCTGGTTGCAACCGATCATCAACGAATTCAACGTCATCGGGTACGCATCGGGCGACTTCGAGGTTTTTTGCTTCTCGATGAGTACGCCGAGCACGCGACGGTCGAGGATGGTGAGCGGATCCCAAGTGTCGGACATGCTGGCGTTCCCTTTTTGATACTGCCACCGAAACTCCACCGAAACTCCCACCGGGATGAACCCGGTGGCTCGTAACTCGGTGGCTCGTAACCCGGTGGCTCGTAAATTCGTCTACTTCAAGATCGTGAACTTGATGTCCTTGAACTCGACGCGCATCGTCGGGTAACCGCCGTGGGCCTGGAAGGCGATGATGCCTTTGGTCGGTGCGGGTTTGGCGCTTTCTTTGCCGGGCAGGTTCGGGAAATCGTTATCGACCATCGTGGTGCCGTTGATTTTGATCGTGATCTTCGTTCCCTTGGCCACGATGTGGTACTCGTTGAATTCTTCGACTTTGACGGCCTTCTCGATGTCGGGCTTCTTCGATGGCTGCATCATGCCGCCGATGCCTTCGCCGTACAAGCTGCCCCAGTAACCCGCGCCGACATCGACTTGCGGACCCGCGACGACGAACTTTTTATCGTCCTTCAACGTGCTGCGGATCTGAATACCGCTGTTACCGATGCCGCCCTTCAGTTGAATTTTGCAGGTCATTTCAAAATCCGCGTACTTCTTCTTGCTGACGAAGAAGGTGTTGTACTTCGGGTCTTCTTTGGTCTCGCCGACGACGACGCCATCTTTGATCGTCCAGATGTCCGACCGACCGACCCAGTTGTCGGGGTTCAAGAAATCGGCGGTATCGTCGGCACGCGCCGCCGGGGCAAAGGCGAGTGCCACCGCGGCGAGGAGAACGAATCGGGAGAGTGACATTAGGATGTCCTTTCAGAGTGGGGCAGGCACCGGTCGAAATGTCCGGTAACGGTATCGTCTCAAGAGTGCAGGTAGATTTCAACGGGTTGCCGTCCGGATTCCGAAACCCTACGCTTGTCAAAACCTACCCGCAACCCGCTTTCGAGGTGTCGACGTGACCCCTACCGTTCGGATTCTCGTGATCGCCGTCGCTGCCATCGGCTTCCTGTTCGACACCTACGAACTGCTGATGTTCCCCGTGATCGGTCGCGATGCGCTCGCGGAACTGCTGAAAGTGCCGACCACCGATCCCCTCGTTGGCCTTTGGACGGGACGCTTGCTCTGGATTGCGGCCCTGTGCGGCGGCATCTTCGGCTTGCTCGGCGGCTGGCTCATCGATCGCCTCGGTCGCAAAACGATCATGGTCGCCAGCATTCTCGCGTACTCGCTCTCGCCCGTGGCCGCCGCATTCAGTACCGAACTCTGGCAACTGATTCTCTTCCGCTGCACCACCTTCGTCGGCGTCTGCGTCGAGATGGTCGCCGCCGTCACCTGGCTCGCGGAACTCTTCGACGACAAGCGGACCCGCGAGAAAGTCATCGCCTGGAGTTTGGCCACCGCGTCGCTCGGTGGCATCCTCGTTACCGAAGTGTTCATTCACATTACGAGCATCGCGAGCACACTCCCCGCACTCCCCGTGCCCGAAGGATCGAACGCCCATGCCGCGTGGCGGTACACGCTGCTGACGGGTTTGATTCCCGGAGCGATGATCTTGCTTTTGCTGCCGTTCGTGCCCGAATCGCACGTCTGGAAGCGCAAGAAACTCGATGGCACGCTGAAACGTCCGAGCTTCGGCGAACTCTTCGCGCCCGCCTTACGCCGCACAACGCTCGTCACCACGATCCTTTCCGCGTGCGGTTACGCGGCCGCATTCGGGGCACTGCAACTGACACCACCGCAGATCGTGCAAGGCGTGCCTGCGGTGGCCGCGATCTCCGCAGATTTCGACGAGAAAATCAAAGCCGCACCGCCCGCCGAGAAGAAAGCACTCGGCGAAGCCAAAGGCAAAGCGATGCGCGGCTACATCGGCGACATCCAGCGTTGGCAGGAACTCGGCGGGCTGACGGGGCGAATCCTCCTCGCGCTGCTCGTGCTGGTCGTCCCGAGTCGGCAACTGATTCGGCTGTTCCTCGTCCCCGGCATCTTGCTGTTCCCGCTGACGTATCTCGAAGTCGTGAAGGGCGAGTACGCGATCTTCGCAACGGCGATCTTCTTCTGCGGCTTACTCACAGTGGCGCAGTTTAGCTTCCTCAGCGAGTTCCTGCCGAAGGTCTTCCCGTTGCACTTGCGCGGCACCGGTGGCAGTTTCGCCACGAACGTCGGCGGGCGAATGATCGGCACGATGGCCGCCACGCTGAACACGGAATTTCTCTCGAAGATGTTCCCCGGCTCGCCACCAATACAAGTCGCCACCGCCGCCGCGGTCATCGGCGGAACGGTGTACTTCGTGGCCTTCCTCGCATCGTTTTTCCTGCCCGTGCCCAAAGAAGACGGCAAAGAGTAACCCCAACCGGAGCGACGCATGTTACCGATTCTGCTCGCGCTAATGGCCGTCTCGCAACCCGCGACACCCGATGCGGCACGTGCGGCGAAATGGGAAAAAGAGATCGTCGCCATCGAGAAGCGACTGGCCGAGAAACCACCCGCAAAGGGTGGCGTGTTCTTTGCTGGGAGTTCGACGATGCGGTTGTGGGACGTGAAGAAAGCGTTCCCCGAACTCAACGCGAGCAACGTCGGTTTCGGTGGCTCGGACATCCGCGATTCGACGACGTTCGCGGCACGGATTCTGTTGCCGTTCGAGCCGAAGACGATCGTCTTTTACGCCGGGGATAACGACATCGCGAACAAGCGGACGCCGGAACAAGTGCGCGACGACTTCGCCGCATTCACGGCCACGATTCACGCGAAACTGCCGAAGGCGCAGATACTCTTTCTGGCGATCAAACCGAGCGTGAAACGCTGGAATCTGTACGACGTGCAAAAGCAGGCGAATGCATTCGTGAAGCAGAATTGCGCGAAGAATCCGCTGCTGAAATACATCGACACGATCCCCGCCACGCTCGGCCGCGACGGCACGCCCGACCCCGAACTCCTCCAGAAAGACGGGCTACACCTCAGCGACAAAGGCTACGCCAAGTGGAACGAGTTAGTGCGTACGGCACTCGAGTGATGCGAATCGCGATTCAAGCGATTTTGTTCTGCTGCGATTGTTGATACCACTCCAAGTGTTCGTCGTACCACTGTCGCTGTTTGTTCGCGGTCGGTAGTTTCGAGAGCATCGCAACGATGCACACGCCCGCAAAACCGAGTACGATCGGATCGGCAGACAGCAAAAAGAAGATCGCACACAAGGCTCCCGGTCCTTCGACCAGCGCTGCGCCTGCGATCGTACTTACCATCCAGATTTGCGAGAGCGATTTCGGCGTCGGCATTTCTGGCCCCGTCGCAGCCAGTGCCTTCACGGAAGAACGAGACACCATGCCAGGCAGTACGAACGAAAGCGATAATCCGACGACCGACAAAATTCCCGCAATGAGCACGAACGAGTGGACGCCCATCACGTCTGGCATGTTCTCGACGAACGGCTTACCATTGCGAGTGAAAAACACCACGATGCACATTACGACCACGAACATCGTCAACCCGGCAGCAAGTCCGGCCACGATCAGCGTTGCGGCCCAACGACGATTGCGAACTTCGGGTAATTCCATCATGCTGTTGAATACCTCCCATTCATCCCAAAAGCCAGCCACCTGTCCAAGTGCCGTACTCACCTGAAACTGGTAAATGGTAAAGGGGATATTCTCTCAGATTATTGTGGTAACAAGGATCGTTCCAGTCCAGATCGTCCCACTGAACCGACGGCGAAACGATGAGCGATGAAAAAGGCGATTCGCCGCTTCGCAGACCGCACAGAACAGTGACAATTGGGGGTATATCGCGAGGACGACGAAATTCCTCCCGTGGTTGATCGCTTTCTTTATCCCGAAGGGATACCAGCGATTAGCCCCAGGTCGCGTCCGCGCACCTGGGGGTATTTGCGAAATTTCAATCGACCCCGAATGGGGTCGTAGCGGCGTCAGCCCATCGTTCGCAGAGATATTCACGAGCGAATCCCTCTCGAATTTGCATTCCGCACGCCGGTGAGGAAGCGGCTACGACCCCTTCGGGCAACGCCGTGAACGATTTCCTTATAGGCGTTTTCTTTTTCGTGTGATTCGTGTGATTCGTGGTGAATTTGAGGCTGGTGCGATAACGTGTTGCGTTTTGTGGGTTTCCCTCGCTTGCGCGTTTTGAAGTTGCGCTTTCTCGATCCGGAATAGCACGTATCAGACCGTCTTTGAGCCTGAAAGGCTCGTTCCTACAGCCCAAGGCGAAGTCGGCGAAGCCGCGAAGCCTTGGGTACCGCCGCACCCACGATTCGGCCCTGAAAGGGGCCGTTCAGGCATCATCCATCACGAAACTTCGCCGCAAAACAGGGCGATGCGAAATGTACGGATGGATCGCGTGGGTACTGCACCGTGAACGGCCCCTTTCAGGGCCGATGGACATTCCAACAACGATACCCAGGCCTCCGCTCGCCGCTCGCTCCGACCTGGGCTGACAGAACCGGCCCTACA
>JAYWCL010000305.1:0-3192 GCA_043780595.1 Limnoglobus sp. | reverse complement strand
GAGCATCCGTGCCCCGGCAAGGCGAAACGACCCGATTTATCGGCCACAGTGGACGGTCACCCGCTTACCGTAACGAAGTCGCTACGAAGCAGGCGGAGTGTCTTGAGTAAATCGTGTGGGTGAAGAGACCCAATAGCCTTCGGCGGTAGAGTTACCGTGCCCGATCGAACATAAAATCCCGATTCCCGACAGGGATACCGATTCGTGCGAGTGAAAACCGTGAAAGATACGACGTCTTTTCAGGTATCAACATTTGGTCCGAACCTCGTGGTTACGTCGAAGTCAGCACTGCGATGAGAAGTTTACCCATATCGGTTCGGATGTCAATCGGACTCTCCCGTCAGTGGCATGTCATAATGGCTGGCAATTTAAGTCTAATACTGGACCTGTTTTACATCGTTTCGATGGATCGGTAGACGGAGCTGTCAAGAGGCAATTGCTAGTATCGAAACAGGCTGTGCGGACGGTAGCGATTGCGACGGAGAGTCCGATTACGCAAGATGTTCCGTCGAATCGGCAGATCGCAATGTGCGTTGCAAAAAGAATTTTTCTTCTTTTTCCGAATTGCGAAAGGTCGTCGCCGCATGAATGGTGACACTCGGCGCGTAAAAAAACCTCCACCTGTGCCGTGTGCGACGCTGTTTGAGGAACCCGCAAAGAGATCGTGGGAGCCTCTCACCCGCTTTTCGGATCCCACTACAATCCCGTTGCACGAGGCAACGAGGATGGGCTTGCGAGCGACGAATGAATTAAAAAGGCCCCCGTGCAGGTTCTTGTAGGGTCCCCAACAAGTTTGCGTCGCATCACGAACACCGCAGAGGCTTCAAAATCATAGACGGCAACGCTCTCCGAAACAAGTCCGAATTGGGGCAGATACCTCCATGCCGTGCCTCGAACGTGGAAAACGCACCCTTGCTTGCGATAAGGGCGGCACGATAACGTATCCAGTGCCCCCGGTCGCACTTGCCACGTTGGCATCTCTTTCGCTATAGCAATCGGTTCGGCAAACACGTTGTACTGCTGTCTCTCGTGCGCTCTGCCGACGCACGGCAAGACTCGGCAGGTTCGGGAGAGATTTCGTGACGGAAACGCTAATCGATTTACGCGCGCTGCTCGTGGAACGGGAAGAATTCGAAGGGAGCATGGTCTCGAAGCTCCGCGAAGGACTCGCCCAAGGCCCCGCCCAGATTCGCAGCCTGCGCGACATCAACGACGTACTGCAAAAACGACTCGCCGCCTCGGCCGGTCCGCAACAAAAAAAGCTGCACCTGAAGCTCGGCGTCGTGCATTTTTATCTCGGCCACATGAACGCGGCCGTCGATCATCTGAAACAATCCGAAGGCCCGCTCGCGTCGTTCTTTCTCGGTCGTGCCCATGCCGCGCGGCAGGAATACGATGAGGCGCTGAAGGCGTTCGAGAAATCGGAAAAATCCGGCTACGCGGCCCAGCAAGTCCAATTGCAACGTGCGGGTATCTTGCGGCACCAGGGCCACATCGCCGAAGCGAAGGCGATCTTGGCGAAGGTCAAGGATATGGCCGCACACAACTCGGAATTCCACTTCCAAGAAGGTGGCGTCGGCGAAGCCGAAGGCGACGTGATTCGCGCCACCAAGAGCTTCGAGCGATCCGTCGAACTCGACCCGTCGCACACTGGTTCGCTGTTCCGCCTCGGGTTCCTGAACGACCTCGCGGGCAACGACGACGAAGCGATCGGGTACTACGAAAAGTGCCTGAAATACCCGCCAGTTGCCAAGGGCACGCTCTACAACCTCGGCGTACTTTACGAAGACCACAACCAGTACGACAAAGCCACCGATTGCTACAAACGGCTCACGAAAGCCGACCCGTTCGACGAACGTGCGCGGCTGTTCCACAAGGACGCGGAAGCGTCGCTGTCGCAGTTTTACAGCCCCGACGATGAAAAGGTCAGCATCGCGTACCGTCAGGTGATGGAAATCCCGATCAGCGATTTCGAACTTTCGGTGCGAAGCCGAAACTGCCTGAAGCGCATGAACCTGCGTACGCTCGGCGACTTGACTCGCGTCCACGAACCGCAACTGCTCGCCAGCAAGAACTTCGGCGAAACGTCGCTCGATGAAATCAAGATCATCATGACGCAGAAGGGGCTTCGCATCGGGCAGTCGCTCGAGCAAGGTCAGCAGTACGAGTTCAAACAGAATCGCCACCAGTCGAATCTTTCGCCCGAAGAACAGGCGATGCTCGGCAAGCCGGTCAGCGATTTGAATCTGTCGGTTCGCGCTCGCAAGTGCATGAACCGCCTCGGGATCACGACGCTCGGCGAGTTGTGCCAACGCACGTCCGACGAACTGATGGAAGCGAAGAACTTCGGCGTCACGTCGCTCAACGAAGTTAAGGAAAAGCTCACGCAGAGCGGCCTGAAACTCCGTGGCGACTGATTGCGTGTGCTTCGTTTACCCCAACGGGGTTCGATCATATAGCCCAGGGTTAGACGGTTTCGTCGTACCCCTGGGCGGAAGTTTCCGTATGTCGTTTCAATTTGAATTGCAGCACGTCGATGGTGCTGCCCGTGCGGGTCTGATGACGACGCCGCACGGTGTCGTTCGGACTCCGGTATTTATGCCGGTCGGCACGCAAGCGACGGTGAAGGGGTTGACGCCAGAGCAGGTGGCCAGCGTTGGCACGCAGATCCTTTTGGGGAACACGTATCACCTCGCGTTACGGCCCGGCGATGAATTGATTGCCGAGCAGGGTGGTTTACACAAATTCATGAATTGGCCGAAGCCAATCCTCACCGATTCGGGCGGGTATCAGGTTTTCAGTTTGTCGTCGCAAGTGAAAATCACCGATGAGGGTGCTCGCTTCCGGTCGCACATCGACGGCAGTTTGCTCGAATTGACACCCGAAAAAGCGATCGACATTCAGCAGAACCTCGGTTCGGACATTGCAATGGTGCTCGACGAGTGCCCGCCGGGGGATTCGTCGCCGGAGATTTTGCAGAAAGCGATTGCGCGATCGATTATGTGGGCGGCGCGCTGCCTGAAACATCATTCGCGGCGCGATCAGGCGCTGTTTGGAATCGTGCAGGGCGGGACGAGTATTGCGCTGCGTGCGATGTGTGCGACCGAACTCGTGGCGATGGATTTCCCCGGTTACGCGCTCGGCGGGTTCAGCGTCGGCGAATCGCCCGATGCGATGCACGCGGCATTACCC
>JAYWCL010000304.1:0-2048 GCA_043780595.1 Limnoglobus sp. | reverse complement strand
GGCCACACTCCCGCAAGTGAAACGCATCACTCCCGCCGATACGCAGGTCGATACGAGAACGATCGTCGCATAATCGACGCATGGGAGAGATTACACCCTCTCAAATCGACAAAGCGTCATTGACTGCCATCATCGACAGCAGTGAACAGCCAAAAGAATTCTCGCTACGGGTGACGGAGAACTTCCAACTCTTCGAGGAACTGATCGCGGAGCGCAATGGAAACTTTGTGGCGGTTTGCAATGGCTTGGCGAAACTGGTCGTTGTCGATATTGCGCTCAATCGTAGCCAGGACAACCCACAACTCATCTTCGAGAGTATGAATTCCACGGGGTTAGATTTAAACGAAGCGGACAAGATCCGCAACTTCATCCTGATGGGACTCGAGCCACAGTTACAAACGCGGCTGTACGAACAATACTGGCGACCGATGGAGGTCGACTTCGGGCAAAAAGCCTACGGTACGCACTTCGACGACTTCATACGCCATTATCTGACAGTCAAGACTGGCGAGATTCCAAACATTCGCGAAGTGTACGCAGCATTCAAGTCTCACGCAAAATTGCCTGTAGTTGAAAGCGCCGGTGTGGAAGTATTAATCAAGGAGATACGCACCTTCGCACATTATTACTGTGCGATGGCGTTCGGTGCAGAACCGGAACCGACTCTGAACAATGCCTTCCATGACTTACGAGAGTTAAAAGTCGAGCCGGCATACCCTTTCTTGCTCGAGTTGTACGACGACTACGCGAACGAAAAATTAACCCTATCCGACTTCATAACTGCGGTGCGTTTGGTCGAGGCCTACGTCTTTCGTCGAGCCATTTGCGCGATCATGCCAAACTCGTTGAACCGAACGTTCGCCAGCTTTTCAAAGGCTCTCAAGAAGGACCGCTACTTGGAGAGCATTCAGGCGCATCTGCTCGCGATGCCGTCGTATCGGCGCTTTCCGAACGACGACGAATTTCGCCGCGATCTGCAAACTCGCGATCTGCACAACTTCCGCAGCCGTAGCTACTGGCTGCGTAGGTTGGAGAACCACGAGCGTAGAGAACGTGTGGCGGTCGCCGAATATACCATCGAACACATCCTGCCGCAGAACGAGAATCTTTCCCCCGCATGGAAGGCCGAGTTGGGACCGGAGTGGAAGAGGGTTCAAGAAACGTGGTTGCACACGCTCGGCAACCTGACACTAACAGGTTACAATTCGGATTACAGTGACAAGTCATTTCACGACAAACGCGACTTGAAGGACAAGGGCTTTCGGTGTAGTCCACTCAAGCTCAATGCGGGTTTGGGTCAACTCGAAAATTGGAATGAAGATGCAATTCAGAAACGAGCTGGCAGACTTGCCGATTTGGCGTTAAAAATCTGGTCAGCGCCGAAACTTTCGGCGGATGTATTGGCCTTATACCAGAATCCTGTCAAAGCGACCACATGCACCATCAATGATCACCCCAGATTGCTAAGTGGCAGATTGCACGAAGTGTTTGAAGCATTCCGTAAGGAAGTACTTGCACTCGATTCCTGCGTGTATGAAGAGTTTTTGAGGATATGTGTTGCCTATAAGGCGGAAACCAATTTTGTCGATGTGGAGCCACAAGCCAGGCGATTGTTATTGACGTTCAATGTTACGTTCGATGAAATTGACGATCCGAAGAAACTCTGTCGAGACGTGACGGACGTCGGTCACCAAGGAAGTGGCGACGTCCAGATCGGCCTCGCGACACTCGAAGAACTGCCGTACGTGATGGGTCTGGTGCGGCAATCTTACGAGCGACAAATGGGGTCTGGCATCGATGCCTGAAGAGGGAAACCCACAATAGGCAACACCCACACGAAAGCACAAAGTCAAAAAATCGGAGGCGATCCGACGTAACCCGGAATTCGCGTCGTGCGCAAAGTGACGCAAAAGTGTCGCGTTTGGACGCATTTCGGTCGCGTTTGGACGCAAAACGGTCGCGTTCGGTCGATTTTCGGTCGGGTTTGGTCGATTTTCGACCAGTAGTTTCGGCTGATTCGTAATCGAGAGCCTCGACGCAAACCACGA
>JAYWCL010000303.1:0-4713 GCA_043780595.1 Limnoglobus sp. | reverse complement strand
GTCGCGAAATGACATAGAAGTGCGCGCAAATGACATAGAAAAGGCGCATTCGGTCGATTTTCGGTCGCATTCGGTCGCGAAACGGTCGGTACTTGCGCCAGATGTCGAATCGATGACACTCGGCGTAACCCTCAACGAGAGTGAGAGATGCGGCAAACAACCCCGAAACAGATCCGCGATTTGCGATCGAAAAGTGGCCTCTTGAGACGAAAAAACACCCGAAAAACCGTTTTTGGAGCGTCCGCAATTGTGACTTACGTCGATTTTGGAGATCATGCGGGGTTGCCGGGAGCCGTCCGAAGCGGGCATGAGGCGCTTGCCGGGGCCTCGCGCTTGAAGGTTTCGGCGTTTTAATCCTTCGTGGAGCGGATACCAGTTTCGGAGTGATCGACGACACAGTCCCGCATATAATTGACTCCATCATGACCGACTGGAACGCGAAACACCCGTTCGATTCGCACGTGCAATTCGATGGCGGAAGCCTCGATTGCGGTAATGGTTTGCTGCTGCTCATTCGGAAGCACATCGACCCGCTTCGCCCCGGTCAGTTCCTCGAAGTGCGCTCGACCGATGCCACCGTCGAAGACGATTTGCCATCGTGGTCGCGGCTCACGGGGAACGAGTTAATCTCGCGCACCCGCAATGGCGACGTCCGCAGTTACCTCATCCGCAAGGCGGGAGCAATCTCGCGACCATTGCTGCCGTCGCAACCGCTCGCGGTGCTGCCGCAGTTCGATTCGCAATTCGCACTCAAACCGCTTTCGGTGATGGGCATCGGCAGTTGGCCGCGACCGGCGTGGCTGGTGACGGCGCTGCACGAATGGCTCGCCGGACGACTGCCCGATGAGACGTTCCAGAGTTATGCCGACGATGCGGTGCGGCTATCGGTGGCGGCACAAGAACGCGCGGGCGTCGATGTCGTTTCGGATGGCGAACAGCGTCGCGACAATTACGCCAGCTTCGTCGGAACGCGGCTCGACAACTGCCAACTCATCCCGATTTCGGACTTGCTTTCGTACGTCGACGATCCCGCGAAATTTGCGGAGGAACTACGTTCGCTCGACGTGCCGCTCGAACACGTTCGTCATCCGGCGGTGTTTGGCCGCATTTCGCGAACGCAACCGTTAGCGGGCCACGAACTCGAACGGTTGCGGCGATTCACCACGAAACCGATCAAAATCGCGCTGCCGGGGCCGTACCTGCTGACGCGAACGATGTGGCTCGAATGCGTGTCGGACAAAGCCTACCCGGATCGCGAATCGCTTGCGCAGGACATCGTGCTGGCACTGCGGCAAGAGGCGGAGTATCTGCTGGCGAACGGCGCGGCCATCGTGCAATTCGACGAGCCGGTGCTAACCGAAGTCGTGTTCGCACGCAAGACGGCGGGGCGTTCGTTCATGTGCGGCACACTCGGCGAGAAGAAGCCGCCCGAGGAAGAATTGGCGTTCGCTAGTGGGCTGATTCGCGCGGTGATCGATGGTTTGCCGCAGCACCGTGTCGCATTGCACATCTGCCGGGGCAACTGGTCGCGCGATGAGACGCTCGCTTTAACCGGGCCATATACCCCACTCGTGCCTACACTGAAGTCGTTACCGGTGGGAATGTTCTTCCTTGAGATGGCCACGCCGCGGGCGGGTGAACTCGAACCGTTAGCCGAATTACCCGAAACGTGTCGGATCGGCGTCGGGGTCGTGAATCAGAAACTCGACCGCGTCGAAACGGTGGCAGAAATTGTGGCGAAGGCCGAAGCTGCGATATCGCAGTTCGGCCCGGAGCGCGTCTTGCTCAACCCCGATTGCGGGTTTGCCACCTTCGCAGATAATCCCCTCGCGTCAGCCGAGGTCGCAGAGCGTAAACTCGCCGCGATCGCCCAGGCGTCGCGAGTGCTTCAAAACAAGTATGGTGTGGGATAAATCCCCGGCGCGTGTCGTCGGGGTGCGGCGGTCGTCGCTCACTCTCGTACTCGTGGGTCGGTTGAATGCAACCGATTTCTCATCACTGGAGATTTCACGATGACCGCATCGAAAATGCGAACCCGACGTGGGTTCACGCTGATTGAATTGTTGGTCGTGATCGCGATTATCGCGATCTTGATCGGGCTGTTGTTGCCCGCCGTACAAAAGGTTCGGGCCGCCGCCGCCCGAACCAGTTCGCAGAACAACTTGAAACAACTCGGCTTGGCGATGCACAGCCTGCACGACACGAATGGCAAACTGCCACCGATGTTCGGCGGCTATAGCGTGGGTAGCACGCGAGGCACGGTGTTCTACCACATGCTGCCGTACATCGAGCAAGACAACGTCTACCGAATGGGGCCAGACGCGGCCCGTTCGATCGCAATCAAAACGCTGCTCGCGCCACAGGATACGCAAATCGGCAACGGCACGTTCAACCTGGACGCGAGCTACAGCGGCACGTCGACCGGACTCGGTCAGGGTAGCTGGGTGGCGAGCGGCGCGACGTGCAGCCCGTACGCTGGTTCGATCTTCACCGCAACGAACACGACATGGGGATTGAATAGTTACGCCGCGAACTGGCAGTTCTTCGGCGACACGCCCGTGGCGTTCAGCAAGGCCACCGATGGCCTCTCGAAGACGACGATGTTCGCGGAAAAGTACTCGAAGAGCTACCGCCCCGCGGGTACGCCGCGTTGGGGCGCGAACCTCTGGGGCTACGGTGTCGCACCGCCACCAGTCGGTTACACCGTTACCGGCATCACTCCGGCCGAACACAACTACGCGAGCGGTTTGTGGTCGAGAATGGGCTTCGTCAACTTCGCCGGTGCCAACGCCGGCTGGGACGGCGACCCGACCGAACTCTGGCAATGTTCGTGCCACAAGAAACCCGAATTCGCGCCATCGGTGGTGAACGTCCACCCGCTGAAGTGCCAGGGCTACGAGCAAATCATCAACGTCTGCATGGGCGACGGCTCGGTGATTACGCTCAACTCGTCGATCAGCGACGCGAACTTCTTCGTGGCCAACACACCGAACCGCGGGGATATTTCGAGCGATTCGCAAGTGCCGTAGTTCGCAATTCCGTGCCTCTCGCCATGTGCGAGAGGCACGATTGTCTTATCGATCAATACTCGCCCAAAACTTCGCCGCCGTTAATTGTCCCGAGTGCGCGCCATGTCGCCAGGGGTACGGTGTTCGCGATGAATCGCACGCTGCCGTCCATGAGCAGCGAGTTCACCCCGTTGACGTGATAACTGCGGCTCGTACTCGAAACGTAGGTCAACGCACCGGCGACGCGGTTTTCACGCATCGAGGTAAAGTCGACGTCGTAGTTCACGCCGCCCGAGGCGTAAATCACTTTTGTCCCCGGTGGGAACAGCGTCGTGATTCCGGTCTGGTGGACGTAGCCATCGACCCATTCGGTGTGGCCGCTATCGGCCTTGAAGGTGCCGCCGAACGCGACGACGTCGGCAGGCGTGGCCGGTATGGCAGCGTTGGCTGTAGCGGGTGCGCCGCCATCGCGAAGGTACGGCGTCCAGGCCTTGAATTCGGTGAACCCGAGCGTGTTGCTCGTTCCATCGGTCAGGCTTGTTACCGAATGACCGCGTGCGATCGTCTCGCCGGGCCGCGATTGATACTTCACCTGGAAGGCCGCGTTGCCACTCTGCCCAGTTGTTGCATCGAACACGAACCACGTACCCATCACCGCGCCGTAGTTCAGCGGGTAGTGTGTGATTGCGCCATCGGGCCGCTCGACGTCTTTGATTTCACTGGGGCAAAGGTAGAACGAAATCCGCGTTTTCGCTTGTGGAGCGTTCGTCGCGCTGTTGTACGGTTCGTTCAGGTTCAGCAGCCGTTGCAGGTTATCCTGCTCGCAGTACGGCAACAGGTACGCATGAATTCCATACGGCTGGAAGCCAACGGGCGTTCGGGGAAACGTTGAAGCGGGTGGGAAGCACTGATTCGCTCCCTCATAATTGTGCAGAGCCAAACCGATCTGCTTCAGGTTGTTCTGACACTTCGCACGTGCAGCAGCTTCGCGCACCTTCTGCACGGCGGGTAACAGCAACCCGATCAGGATCGCGATAATCGCGATCACAACGAGCAACTCGATCAGGGTGAACGCCTTACGGCGATTCGGCATATGCGACAGGCGCATGGGACTCTCCGGGACTGTGGTGACAGAAACCGTTGAGTTGCGTTGCGACGGATGGTGAGCGGAGGGAACCGCAATCCCGAACGTTGGCGGAGCAAACTCGTCTTGTTGCGACAAAATCTCAACAAGACACCTTCACTTTAACGGGGTGTCCGATAGAGTCAAGAGTACGACGCAGAAAATCGCCGTAATTCAGTGCGGATTCCAAATTGACTGAGTTCCTGGCTTAAAAAGGCGTTTTATGAGCGACGAAATACCCGACAACGACCTCCCGGATGCACCCGAAGCGAAGCCCTGCACCATCGTCGTGCAAGCCAAGCAACTTTTCGGCGAACGCCGTGAAATCGTCATCGAATACGAGGGCGAGCGATACAAATTGCGGATCACGCGCCGCGGGAAACTGATTTTGCAGAAGTGAAGCAGCCGTGGGCACGTTAATTAAAAAACGAACCCACGATCATATTGCCTATGGTTTGCCCGGCTTAGCCCGCTTCAGTGGGATTAGGGTGTAACCGCGTTTCCGGCGTCTGGTTTCTGGCGTTTTGACTTGCTCTTTACGAAAAGACGGCCTCTAAAGCATGCTGTTGGTGCTCGAACCCA
>JAYWCL010000302.1:0-11449 GCA_043780595.1 Limnoglobus sp. | reverse complement strand
GAAGTTCCTTCTTCCAGAGGGTTGTGTGATAACTACCTATGGTGGAAGGACTTCCGCTTTATTACAAGCCCAGCTCCTTAACTTGATGCCAATGGGGTTAGACGCTTCGTGGTACCCTGGTTATTTGTCAAGAATCGGCACCACCCACGGCAGACCCCATCTTAAACACGGGCAGGAGCAGCCCGGCGACCACCAATAAGACGACGACGGCCATCACTAACAACATCAGCGGTTCGAGGAGTTTCACCATCAGTTCGAGGTTGCGAGCCGTCCGCTTCTCCAAACTGTCGGCAATGTCGATCAAAACCTTCTCCAAGCTGTTCGCTTCCTCGCCGACCGCGATCATTTCGACGACGTCGTGCGGGAAGTACTTGCAACGCCGGAGCGGGTCGGCGAGTTTCTGCCCGCTCGTCACGTTTTCGGCCGAACGCTCGATTGCCTCGGCCAGGACTTTGTTCCCCGTGGAATCTTTGGCGATGGCGAGCGCCTTCAGAATCGGGATGCCGTTGTGCAACATCGTGCCGAGGATTCGCGTAAACCGGGATAGCGATAGTGCGAGAAATACACTGCCGAACAACGGCAACTGGAGTCGGAGGGCGTCCGCAGTGTAACGGCCCGGTCCGCGCGACCACCAAACCAACGTCGCAATCGAGCCAACCACGACGATGACTAACACCACACCCACCCAAGATTGCAATTGATGGCTCGACCAGATCAACGCTGTCGTCAGCAACGGCAGTTCGCCCTTGGCTTTGAGTTTCTCGAAGATCGGCTCGAATTTCGGCACGAAGAAGATCACCAGCACGTTCAGTACGAACAACCCCGCGAGCAACAGGAACGCCGGGTATGCGAGTGCCCCGATGACCTTGGCTTTGAGGTCTTCTTGGTGTTCGACGAACACGGCCACGCGCTTGAGCACGTCTTCGAGGAAACCGCCTTCTTGCCCCGCGCGAATCATGCTAATCACGAGTTCGTCGAAGACTTTCGGGTGTGCGGCCATCGCCTGCGCCAGCCCCGTACCGTCTGCGACTTTCATGCGAACATCGCGCAGCACGCTGCTGAGCCGCTTGCTGCTGCTTTGCCGTTCGAGGATTTCTAACGAGCGAAGCATCGGCACGCCGGAGTGCAGCAAGTCCGCAAGTTGTGCGTACGTCGTCGAGAGTTGGCGTTTGCTGACGCCGCTGAAAAAGTAACCGCCACCCGACTGGCTCGCCGCCGCCTGCGTGATGCGAATCGGGAACAGTCCGCGGCCATCGAGCATCGTCGCGGCTTCGCGCTCGGACGCCGCCGTGAGCGTACCCGTCTGCTTGGCTCCGGTACTCGCAAGGGCTTCATAAGTAAAATCGGGCATGATATTCCTTGGCGTTGTCAGTAGCCGTAGAGTCGTAAACGCCGGATCGATCGGTTTGAGGACTTCGCCAGATCGCACCGAACGGCTTGGCCGTCGCTATTTGCTCAGTTCTTTCCGCAACTCGACTTCCGCCTTCGCGATCAGCGGATCGAACTCGACGATCTCTTTTGCGTTCTTGCCTTGTTCGTGTTTGCGGAACCCGAAGAGGTACGTCTCGTTTTGCGGACGCCACCGATAGAAGAACAACTCGTTCTTGTTCGCGACGATTTTGCGAACGGCTTCGAATTTCTTCGGGTCTTCGCCCGGCCACGATTGATCGAGCACCGTGAGGAAGTTCGGGATCGTTGCCGCGAAACCGGCCTCGGTGAGGTGCATCCCATTATCGGTGAACGAACCGAGATGCCGAATGCACGACGAATACAGATCGGCGAACCGGTGCCCGCGCGAATCGGCGACGTTTTGAATCGCCCGTGCGTAAAGTGCGAGGTCGGTGTTTCGTTTCGTCGGATCGGGGAAGCCCGGCCCTTTCTCGAACGGCATCGGCGTGAATAGCACCACTCGCGCGTTCGTCGGTTTCAACGAGTCGAGCAGTTTCTCTAAGCCCTTTTGGAACTTTTCGACGCCCGCTTTGCCCTCGAACGATTCGTTCGTGCCGTAACTGACGAACAACACCGTCGGCTTCAGTTCCAGCGTTAAGCTCACCAATCGCTGGTAGCCTTGCGCGGCAGTATCGAACCCCGCGCGGGCATCGCCGAAGACGGTATCGCCGCTCCAGCCGAGGTTTCGCACGGTGATGTTGCGATCCGGGAACCGCATGAGCAACGCGGTTTCCCACTGGCCGTAACGCTGTTCGCGCTCGGTGAGTGCTCCGCCGAGCCAGACGATCCGGTCGCCATCTTTGAACTCGATGGGCACCGCACCCGTCGCCGAAAATGCAAGCAGAGAGAGAATCGAAAACACAGGCATATCTCCAGTGACAGATCAAACGGCGACTTCGCGCTCTTCCTTTGCCGACTTCGCGAGCGCATCCATGACGCGAGCGGTTTTCACCGCTTCATCCATATTCGGGTACGGTTCGCGTCGTTCGCGAATCGCGGCGGCGAAGTCGTCGAGCATGTGTACCATCTGATTGTGGCCAGGAGTTTCGACCGCGTCCAGTACCTGATTAAAATCGCCATCTTGCCGCGTGAGGTGGAAGACCGCGCGATCGTCGGGAATCCACATATTCGGAATGCGAATGCAGCCCTTCGTGCCGACGATTTCGACCGCCGTACGAAGCGGGTGCGTGAAGCCGCAATCGAACACCGCCGTGCGACCGTCGGCGAAGGTCATGACGCCGCTCATCGCGACATCGACGCCATTCGCGAACACCGCCCGTGCCCAAACCTTGACCGGCTCGGCACGCATCCACCAACGGATCGCGTACGTCGTGTAACAACCGACATCGAGTAAGCCGCCGCCCGCTGCCTCGGGCTGCATCCGGATGTTATTCGTGGGCAGACCGGCCAAGTTGAATGTGAATGCGGCCACGACTTTCGTTACGTCGCCGATGGCACCGGAATCGATCGTTTCGCGCAACTTGTGCGTACGCGGATGGTGTGGCCACATGAAGCCATCCATCATGCGAACGCCCTTCGCCCGGCAGTACGCCACCAGCGATTCCGCTTCCTTCGCGGTCGGCGTCAGCGGTTTCTCGCAAAGGATGTGCTTGCCTGCATCGGCGGCCTTCCGCGTCCATTCGTCGTGCATGTGGTTCGGGAGCGGAATATACACCGCGTCAATCGCCGGATCGTTCAGCAAGTCCATGTAGCTACCGTGCGCCACGGGAATGCCATCGCGAACCGAAGCGGCCTTAGCTTTCTCGATGCTCCGGCTCGCAATCGCCCGCAAGTCCGCCGTCTGCGACAATCGAAACGCCGGCAACAATCGCTGATTGATCCCCGCATCGCCAAGAATGCCCCACCGCAATTTCGCATCGGTCATGGTTCGCCCCGGAGAGTTACACAGCTAACTGAAGATACCTCTGTTAAGCTACGAAGCACGTCGTGGGGCGTAGCGAAAGGTACGATTCCGCGAACCTGATGGCGAGTGAGCTTGTCTCGGTGCATATGGGCAAACGCAGAAACTTCGCGCCGTGTGTCTTTGTGCCTTTTCGGCTTCGCGATCAGTTGCCGACGGCTGCCACGGTTTACGACGTCAGCAGCTATGCCGATCACCCATTTTGCACGCTCAGCCCATTCTGGCCACATGGCGGTATACCCGTACCGGGGATGATTCGTACGACGAGCGATTCTGTTGAAGGTATCTGGCAAGGGCTGAAACTCATCGACGGGAAGATTGCGCCGCGATACTTTTCTGGCCAAGGGCACAAGCGCGGTGGCAAACCGCGCGGCCATCAGTTTGGGGACAAACTCCTGAAAATCGTCGAGGCACGCGAGAAGATTTATCGCGTCTCATACGAATGGATGCTGAACCACAAGGCAGAC
Organism: Limnoglobus sp.; assembly: GCA_043780595.1. Taxonomy (GTDB): domain Bacteria; phylum Planctomycetota; class Planctomycetia; order Gemmatales; family Gemmataceae; genus Limnoglobus. The sequence goes on along the minus strand of JAYWCL010000302.1, from coordinate 7,612 downwards.
CCCGAACTGATTGACCGCTTCCTGAGTCAAGCATTCGCAGGCGTACCGCAATACTTTCACGACGTGAGCAACAACGGCAATATCGGCGATCCCGACGAAGGTTGGGCACACGCCGCCGTGCTCGTGCAATACCTGAATCGCCGCTGCCAGTAATATGCGCGTCGATTACACATCGTACGTCACTTCCCGTCGAGGAGCATTTCCAGTTTGCCAAAGCTACTCGCGATCCTTAGCTCTACGAGAGTTCCGACGACCAGTCGGTTTTCGGCTGCCGACATACCCCCAAATCGCCGCGATTATCAGCAGTATGACCCCAGCCGTAATTGCCAATTTCGTAATGCCCGTGCCCAATTTTGAAGCCCGTTGCTCTTCGGTGAGCCAATTCGTCTGTCCATCCAGACTCCGCAGGACGGACTGAAGGATGCTCCGCAACTCTTCCTCTTGTACCGCTTCGCCAAAAACAGAGATTTGAATCGCGAGTGGTTTCAACGGCACTTGAGCATTCAGCGTAAGCAAGCTCATCGTTTTCGCTTCTTCGGGTAGTCGTATCACATCGATATCGAACTCTTTCCAATTCTCCGTCAGGATTTTCACGTTTGATTGATTGGGCGGTAGGTCGCGAATATCGAGTTTCTCACGACCGAGCACGCCCTTGAGCTGGCTGACCAAGATGAACGTACCAATTTTACGCTCGCCGATGGGCGGACGTTGAAAGGCGTAAATCACCTCTCCACGGACTTGAGTTTGATCTTTTACGAAACCATCGGGAACAGTGAACCGAAACCCCAGTTGCGGGTGAGCAGCCATTTCACCTGCAAAAAGCGAATTCTGGGTCGCAATGATCAATGCGACGCACAACAACACAAATTTCTGCGAACGCATCTCAGAATCCTTCACTTACGAGTTGACGGCACCCGGTCATCACTTCCCGTCGCGGAGCATTTCGCGTGCGGCGTTCCAACCGCAGGCTCCCATGACGCCGCCGCCGGGGTGGGCGGCGGCACCGCAGAGATACAAGCCGCCGACGGGCGTACGGTAGTCTGCGAACCCGGCGACGGGGCGGAAGTTAAACATGTGCGATAGCGACATCGAACCTTGAAAGATGTTGCCGCCGGTGATGCCCCACAGGCGTTCCATGTCTGGCGGGGCGATGACTTGCCGGCCGAGAACGGATTGCTTGAAATTCGGTGCGTACTCGTTCAAGATGTCGAAGCAGCGGTCGGCGAAACGGTCGCGCTCCACGTCCCACGTCGTGCCCTTTAAGGTGTACGGCGCGTACTGCACGAACATGCTGAGGATGTGCTGCCCCGGTGGCGCGAGTGTCGAATCGACGGCGGTGGCCATCGTGCATTCGAGCATCGGATTCGTGGACGGTTTGCCGTACTTGGCATCGTCGTAGGCGCGTTCGATGTACTCCATACTCGGGCAGATGTGCATGGTGCCGTGATGTTGCGGGCCGACGCCGGTACCCGGTAGGCAGCGGAACTGCGGTGGCTCGCTGAGGCGGACGTTGATCTTCACCGTAGCCGACGAATAATCGATTCGCTTCACCGAAGCGAGGAACTCTGGCGGCAGTTCTTTCGGGTCGATGAGTTTCTCGAATGTCACGTGGCTGTCCGCACACGATGCGACGCGATGGGCTTGGAATTCGCTGCCATCTTGCAGCACGACACCGGTGGCGCGACCATCGCGGACGATGATCCGCGACACGGCAGAATTCGTGCGAATGACCGCGCCGAATTTCTGCGCCGACGCCGCGATAGTGTTGGAAATCGTGCCCATTCCGCCGCGAACGTAACCCCAAACGCCACGCACACCGTTGCACTCGCCCATCACGTGGTGGAACAGCACGTACGCCGTTCCGGGGTGCGATGGCGGCGCGAACGCACCGATCACAGCATCGGTGGCGAGTGTCGCTTTGAGTTCGTCGGACTCGAACCACCGGTCGAGAATCGAGGTCGCCGAACCGGTGAGGATTTCCACCGCATCGGTGGCCACGTCCCGACCCAGCCCGCGAAACTTGCTACCGATCTTGCCGAGCTTCCAGAGGTTGGCCAGCCCGCCGAACGGGTCGGGTGGCGTTTGCACCAACAGCGGTTCGAGGAAGTCCGCTACGCGCGTCAGCATCGCCTCGTACTTCGGGTAATTCTCGGCATCTTTCGTGCTAAACTTCGCGATCTCGCGGTGCGTGAGTTCCTTGTCCGGCCCCATCATCAAATGTCGGCCATCGGGGAACGGCGTGAACGACGACGGCGAACGCGGCAGCATCTCGAAGCCGTGCGATTTCAGATCGAGATCGCGAATAATTTCCGGTCGCAACAGGCTGTTAACGTACGCCGCCGTGGAGACTTTGAAGCCCGGCCAGGTTTCCTCGGTGATGCAGCAGCCGCCGACAATATCGCGCCGCTCGAGAACGAGCACGCGCCACCCCGCCCGCGCCAGATACGCCGCCGTAACGAGGCCGTTGTGACCCGCACCGATTATGATGGCGTCGTAAGTGTCGGACATGGAGTCGCCAGTGAAGGGTAAAGCGGTCAGCTTTGATTTTACCCCAACGGGGTTGCATCATATAGCCCAGGGTTAGACGCTTCGTCGTACCCCTGGGTGAACTCGCTTACAGCGGGTCCGGCGGTGGCATTCGGCGTGGCTTTGCGGGGGGTTCGGGATAGGGTGGGGTCGATGGTAGTTCGAACTTTGGCGGTTCGGCTTTCGGCGTGGCGACGGGTTTCTTCGGCTCTGGCTTTTTTGGCTCTTCCTTCAACCACACTGGCACTTCGGGCGGGATGACAACCGGTACGGGAGCGGCGAAGTCGGGGGCGGCCATCATGTCGATGTCGAGCGATTCTCCCGCGCGAATGCGGACGAGTTGCTTCTTCGACGTGAGTACGCCGTTCCAGGTGAAGGTGGCGATGAACTCGTAGCTGAACGTGCCGCTATGCGGCAATGGTGGCGTCACGAACTGACGTATGCCTGTCATCTGCTCGGTACGCTGGCCGTTGATCGTCAGCGTCGCGCCGACGGGAACCCGCACGGTAGTGTAAGCCACGCTCGCGGTGGCATCGGCGGACATCTCGCGAACGACGGGCACCGCCACCGAAACGATGCCGGTGATTACCGCGAATAGTAGCCACTTGCGCATGGGTGCCTTCCCCTGAGACAGCCGAGGTAACAAGGTGTGATTATTTCACGAAAGTGACGGTTTGCAGTGCGGTAGCCGACGGAACGCGAGTAGGAAAAACGAGCATCGGACGGGCGCGATTCGTACAACCGCTACCGTCTGCCAAAGCGATAGCCGACGAGCGCGAACACCGTGCCGAGCATCGCACCGACGTGGAAATCGCGGATCGGTTCGACGTTCGGTATCGCGACGAGTTTGTGCGCGGCCACCGTGACTGCGGCACCGAGGACGACGAGCAAACTCATGCGCACGCCCCGGTAAAACATCGACGTGAGCAGCAGCACGCCCGCCCAACCGACCGTGGCCGTATCGCACCAGTTCGTGAAGGATGACGGCACGCCTTGGATGGTTAGCGGTTGATAGTCGATCGCCGCAGTTTCGCCGAGGATCCGGCTAATCGAGATCACCTGATTCTGAATCGACCACGCCACACACCCGCCGAGGAACACCGTCGCCATCACGCCGCGCACGTACGGCCCGAGCACGAGCAACAATGCATTCCGGAGTTTGTCGCCCGATGGAATTGCCGGTTTCTCGGCCTGATGGATTAAACGATGCACGTTCGGAATCGTACGCGAACGCGGTGCGTCTTTCTGTTTGTTTTCTGCCGAACGAATCGCGTCGGCTTGCCGCACCATCGCGTTCGCGACTTCGGTTGCCGCGTACCTTGCATCGCGAATTGTCAGGCCCGTCGAGACGAGGCGATCCGTCTCGACCTGGATGAGTAACTTGCGTTCTTTGGCAGCCTGTCGCGATTGATCGGCGCGATCGAGTAAATTCAGGATCGGTTCGCGCCAGACGGCAAACTTCTCGCGCCGCCCCGCATGTTCGCCGCGCAGCAATTTGTTTCGCGCGGCGATCTTGGCTTCGTAGCCGAAGAGTTCCTCGAAGAACTCTTCCCACATTCGCCCCGCATACTTGGCCACGAATTGGCGAAGCTGATCTTCATCCATGCCGAGCACGCGCATCCGTCGCAACAGCCGTTCGCACCCCGCGAGCGCCGCACGGCGTTCGGCTGCAACGGTGCGATCGAGGCTCAGGCGAAGCGCGAACGCCAACCCGGCCGCAATCAGCCCGAAACCGACCCAGACCCAAAACAGCTTCAGCATCCAGAGGAAGATCGCGAACATGACGACCGTGGCGGCAACGATGAGCCAGTCGCCGACGGACAGCCCCATGACAAACTGGCGTAACCTGCGGAAAAGGTGCGTTTTCTGCGTCAACCCGCTCACGAGAAAGTAAATCCCCGCCAACTGGATTACCATCCCCGCGATTCCGAACGCCCACTCGAGCCGACCGACCAGAGTGAGGATGATCGTGGAAATCAGGCACGCGGTCAGGAAGCCGGTGATGGCCCGCGAACGCAGAACCGCAGTTGGTGCGCCGATGAACTGATCGACGCACTCTTCGAGTGCCGCAATCTGTTCTTCGCGTGCGGAAACTTGCCCCGTGTGGTGGACGCCGAGCCATTGTTCGAGCGTGCGAACGACTTCGGCCATCGTTTGGAATCGCTCGCCGGGATGCTTCGCCATCATGCGTTGGATGACGCACGAAAGCTCTTTCGGCACGCGGTTAGCAATTTCTTCGGGCGGGATGAGGTGCTGATACGCATGCGCCGTCATCAACTCGACGGCAGTGTCGCCCTGGAACGGCGGCTGCCCGGTGACCATGACATAGAGCGTGCAACCGAGCGAATAAATATCGGCACGATGATCGACGCTCGCCGCATCGCGACACTGTTCCGGCGACATGTACGCAGGCGTTCCGAGCGCGATTCGCACGCCGGTCATGTCCGGTGGCAAACTGTGCAGGCCGCTCAACGATGCCGCATCGGAATCGACCTTGTCCGCATCTCGCGACAGGTCCGGCGTCTTCACCAGGCCGAGGTCGGCGACCTTCACCAAGCCGTGTTCGTCGATCAGCAAATTATCCGGCTTGATGTCGCGGTGAATCATCCCGCGATCGTGTGCGTGTTTCAGCCCGCGTGCGGCTTGCAACGTGTACCCGACCGCCGATTCCGGATCGATCTTGCCATCGGAGCGGATCGCATCGGCGAGTGTGCGACCTTGCACGTACTCCATACTGAAGAACCGCATTCCTTCCGATTCACCGATGTCGTAAACCTGTACCAGATTCGGGTGATTGAGTTGCGCCGCCGCGTACGCCTCGCGGGTAAATCGCGCCACGAACACGGGGTCGTTCACCCATGCACGGCTCATGACTTTGAGCGCCACCGGGCGATCGAGCGACAGTTGGCGTGCGAGGTACACCGTACCCATGCCGCCACGCCCGATCACGCGGTCGATCTGGAAGCCAGGGATCGTCGGCAAGATCGTCGGAGCAGGTGTTTTGCGAACGAAATTGTGCGAGTTGAGATCGACGCATTCCGTCGGTGTCGTCGAACTGAATGGCAGTCGCTGCGAACCGGGATATGGCGTGACTTCCGCCGATGCCAACCCGCTCATGTACGAAAGTTGGCTGCCCGACTTCGACAGCGATTCCATCCCGCCGACGCTCGAATGCACTTCGACGAGTTCGCGAGTTCGGGCGGCTTCGGATCGTAGACGCGGGAAGAAGCGATTGCACGATTGGCAGCGCGTCACCGGCATCCCGTGCGTGGACGGCGGGTCTTCGTGGACGGCTTGGCAGTAAGGGCAATCACTGGACACAAGGCGTCCTCGGCAGGCAGGTCGATACGCGCACTCGACCGGGATCGTTCCGGTTGCTCTGAAGCGAAGGGTAGTTCACGATTGCACGAAAGAATGGAATTTCCAGCAGCATCAAGGATCAGCGCCTGCGGCTCGATGTGAAGAATTCAGCCCGCAGACGAACGCGATTCGCGCAGGCAATAATTACGCCACAGGACGCGCCTGCATTCCCACGGCGGCTCGGACGAGTTCCATCGTTTGGGTCGTTTCGCGTCGGGCACGAATCGCGCCTTGGCGAAGAATCTCTTCCACGGCAACCGGGTCGGCCGCGAGTTGCTTTCGCTTCAATCGGGCCTGCGCGAACTCCACATCGATCTTCGCGAGCAACAGCTTCTTCGCGTCGCCGAAGCCGAACGCACGGCCCTTTCGGCTCTCGGCTTCAAGCAGCGGGTTGCGATATTGCTCGGCGAGTTTCGATAATTCTTCGCCGGTCGCGAACAGTTTGTATAACGCGAACACGTTGCAGGTGTCGGGGTTTTTCGGCGATTCGAGCGGCGTCGAATCGGTGAGGATGCCCATCACTGTCGTTTGCAAGGCTTTGCCTTCCGCGAAGATGTCGATGGTGTTGCCGTACGATTTGCTCATTTTGCGGCCATCGGTCCCCAGCACCACGGCGGCGTCGGCGAGATGGCAATCGGGTTCGGGGAAGACTTCGCCGTACGCCTGGTTGAAGTAGCCCGCAATGTCGCGCGTCATCTCGAGGTGCTGGACTTGATCCCGGCCGACTGGCACGCGGTTCGAACGCACGATCAGGATGTCCGCCGCCATCAGAATCGGGTACGTGAACAAGCCAACCGTCGAGCTGATGCCGTTCGCGATTTTATCCTTGTACGAGTGCGCGCGTTCGAGTAATCCCATGCCGCTGACGGTCGAGAGAATCCACGCGAGTTCGCACACTTCGGGAATGTCCGACTGCCGGTAGAACACCGCCTTCTCCGGGTCCAGGCCGAGCGCGAGATAGTCGAGCGCCACATCGCGGACGTTTTCGCTCAGAATTTCGCATGCCGTTTTCGGCGTGCGGTTGTTGTTCCGCGCGTCTTCGGCCTCCTTCGCCTCGGCTTCCTTGAGCGTCGTGAGGGCATGATAATCGGCGATGAAGTAGAAGGCGTTACCGCGCTCCTGGAGCGCGATGTGCTGGCGGATCGCACCGAAGTAATTGCCGATATGCAGCTTGCCCGATGGCTGAACGCCGCTGAGAATCCGGAGGTTCGTCACTGGGGGCATGGTCGATCTCGACAATCAGGCTGGGCTTTCGCACAAATCACGACACGGTTACAGTAGCGACGGTTCATTCCCGTTCCAATTATTCAGTCGAAGCACAATGGAAACCGACACGACCACCGATGCGATTGCCGACACCCGCACGACGTACGACATCGAAAAGCAGGACGAAATCCTGCTCGACGCGCTGAAACTTGCACTGACTTCTGCGGGCAATCATCGGTTGTTTCGCTGGGGCAAACTCGCGGGATTGTTTCCGAGCCGAACGGGCGTATCCGGCGCGGCCGCCACGTTTGCCGTTAGAAATGGCTTGCTGGAGACGGTTCGCACGGAGAATCGTGGGAAGTTAATCGTCGAGTGGGTGCGGGCGATGCCGAAGGCGGTCGAGTACGTTCACGAACGCGATTCGCCGAAAGCGGTGTTGCGGGAACTGCAATCGGTCATCGGCGAGACGCGCGAAGGCGTGCCGGTTTGGATGGCGATGGCCCGCGATGAAACCGCACAA
>JAYWCL010000301.1:0-11965 GCA_043780595.1 Limnoglobus sp. | reverse complement strand
GACGGGGATTATCCCATCGGCGAAAAGGTGCCCGCCGGCTACATCGAGTCGATGCGGATCGTCTTCGACGATGAGCTTCCCGCGTGGAACTATCGTGCCATACCCATAAAAGCGGGAAGTTAATTTCAGACAGTTCCTAAGTCGTTGGTGTGTTAGGTTGATTCCGGAATCGGGAATGATTCCAGGGATGGGTGGGTGGGTAAGTGGTGGAATCAATGAAGACGACTCGGAATACGATGCGTACCATCGTCCCATAGAGTGTGCTTCGATTGAGATTTCGACCCCAATCTAGCGCTTTCCCGTTCGCCTTGACCCCCGGCACGACCCCGTTTATCATCCCGACCCGTACCAGGATGGTGCGGAACCCAGTGTGCGTGCCCAGGATGGGAAGCGATGGCGGCCTTCCGCACGTGGTCGATACGATTGCTCATTCTCACGGTGTTGGCCGGTATCGGCTACGGCATCTGGTGGATGCAGTCGTACGTCAGCCCGGACGCCGTGCGTACGTCGCTACTCAGCACGTTCTCCGAACAATTTCCCGATGCCGAAGTGAAGGTATCCTCGGCTCACATTCGCGTGTTCGGCGGGATCTCGATTCGCGATCTCACGCTCACGAAACGCGGCGAAACCGAGCCGTTCTTCATCGCACCGACGAGCATCATTTACCACGACAAAGAGCAAATTAATAGCGGGCGATTGGTCATCCGCAAGATCGATCTCGACGCACCGACGTTCCGCATCGAGCGCAATTCCGATGGCAAATGGGCGTTCGATGGCTTACTGAGACCCGGTAGCGCGCTGTCGCCCTTACCGACGTTCGTTGTTACAAAAGCGACGATTATTATCGTGGATCGTTCGCCCAACGCCTTGCCCCGTATTACGCTCAGCGATGCCAATTTCACAGTCGTCAACGACCCAGCCCCGGTGTTTCTCAACATCAAGGCGAACGCCTCCGCTTCCGTCGCAGACAACCCGCTAGGCAAGTGTTCGCTGATGGCGCGAATCAACCGCAGCACGGGGCAGAGTTCGGTACGGGCGGAGGTGCCCGAACTTGCAATCGGGCCATCGCTGATTGCGCTCATCTCACGGTGGGTACCCGAAGCCGCCACGTACGAACGTGCGGTTACGGGTAAAGCCGCGATCAAGGCGGAACTGAGTGCCGAGCCGAACGGCCCGCTAGTGTACGACGTGCGTTTGCAACTCAAGGACGGGCGGTTTCAAGACGAACTGTTGCCGATCGCGATCGAAAAAATTGAGGCAACGATTCATGCCAAAGATGGCGTCGTCATCGTCGAAAAAGCGACGGGGCAACTCGGGAATGCCACGCTCGAACTGAGCCTCGAAACGAAGTCACTTACGAGCAAGCCGGTCGTACCGATTCCGCCATCGACACCCGGTGTGGTGCCCGCACAACTCGCGTCGAGCGTTCGCCGTACCGCGACGACACCGGTCGCAATGTGGGATCGCATCGAAGACAAACTGGTGCGAATCGAGGTCGCGCTTCGCGACCTCGTCATCGACGATGCCCTGTTCGAGCGACTGCCCGCGGATGCGGCCATTTTGCGAACGAAGTTTCAGCCAACCGGCGTCGTCACGCTCGGATACAAATTCAACCGACTCAAATTGAATACCTGGCAGCGCGACTTTGAAGTTCGCCCGGTCAAGATGGGACTCGCCTACGAGAAGTTCCGCTACCCATTGAGCGATGTCGCAGGAATCATCAGAAAAACGACGACGAACAGCGGCTCCAACGAAACGAAAATCGATCTTGCGGGCACTGGTAGCGGACAGCGAATCGAAGTGAAAGGAACGGTGTCTGGGGATGGTCCAGATCCGTTCATTTCGTTGAAGATTAGTGGGAACAATATCCCCGTCAACGAACAATTGTTCGCGGCACTACCGAGCGAGAAGTACGCGATAGCGTTGCGGAAATTGCGAGCATCCGGACGCGGCGATTTCGTCGCCGAGGTTCGCCAACTCGCAAACGTGAACAAGCTCGAAAACGTCATTCGCATACAAGTCTACGACGGCGCACTCGACTACACGTTGTTCCCGTATCCGATCGAAAAAGCCAGCGGCAAGATCGCAGTTTACGTGACTTCGACCGACCCGGAACGCCCAATTCAACCGGGTGGCACGCGAACAGAACTACCCGATACGGACCACATCGAACTGCGCGAATTTACCGGTCGCCACGCCGGCGGGAACATCTGGCTGAAAGGCGACATCGACCCGATTCCCAGCAGTTTAGACCGTAAACTCGCGTTCTCGATCTGGGGTCGAAACTGCCCGATCGACGATCATCTGCGTGCGGCCTTGACTGCGATCAAGCTCGATAATGTCTGGCGAACTTTTTCGCCGCGCGGTCAACTGACGTTCGCCGTCGATGTCGCTATCACCGACCGCGTCGCGGTTGCGGGGAACTCGACGCGACCGCCACTCGGCCCCGTATTGCCGCCGAGTGTGCCGACGCCATACGGCCGGTTGATGGGGCGAGATCGTTCGACACCGGCAGTCCCGTTCAACCCAGCAACTGACCTGAAACTCGCATTCCATTTCGAGGGGCCGAGCGTTACGCCGGACTTCTTCCCCATTGCAATCGATCGGCTAGCCGGGCGATTAAAGTACGATGGCACGCAAGTGAAGATCGAGCATTTTAGCGGTATGCACGGCGACGCGAAACTGAAGCTGAATGCCGCCGACGTGCGGTTCTACGATGGCGGGCAGGTCTGGGCGAATATCGGCAAACTCGAGATCGCGCCGCTGATTATCGACGACGAAATTCTCAACGCATTGCCGTCGGGGTTACGTCGCGGCGTTAAGGAAATGAACCTGCGCGGCCCTACCGAACTCATGCTGAACCACCTCGTAGTACTGACTCCGAAGGAGGGCACAGCGAACGACGAGCCGCGCGCGTTACCGAAACTGCCACCGGTGGCGATGCGGAATGGTTCGCCCATCGCACGCGGCCAAGCTCCGGGTTCGTTCAGTCAAACAGTCGATCCGGCGGACCCCGATGTCTTTTGGAATGGCGAGTTGCGCCTCATGGGTGCATCGTTCGACATCGGCGTGCCGTGCGAACAGGCTGCGGGCAAACTTGCGATCAGCGGACGCTATCACGGCACGCACCTCGGCAAAGTCGCGGGCAACTTGTGGTTGGATCGCGCGATACTCGCGCAGCACCCCGTTACGGCGGTGAAGGCAACATTCGATGCCGACCCGCAAACGATGAACCCCAGCAAGCCCGGCGAACTCTTGCCCGTCGCGTTCAAATTCACCGATCTTACGGGTGCGTTGTTTCGCGGCACCGTGGGCGGCACGGGTCGGGTTGTGCTGTCGGACCCCGTCCGTTATAGGCTCGCTCTGACGGCCACCGACGTTCGCCTCGAGGACATCGCCCAACACCACAACTTGGGCAACGGTGTGAAACTCGAAGGCGCGGCGCAAGGAAACATCCTGATCGAAACAGTGCCCGATCCGCGGACCGGCGCGATGACGATCGAAGGTTACGGCAAGGCCGATGTGGACCGCGGACACATCCTGAATTTGCCGGTGCTGATGCCGTTGTTGAAGACGTTGAAATTGCAGGCACCCGACAAAACGGCTTTCGAGGAAGCCCACGCGACGTTTACGATTCGCGGCGACCGGATTCGCGTGGAACATCTCGATCTGCTCGGTTCGGCCATCAGCCTCGGTGGTTCCGGGGAAATCGACATGGCGGGCGACTATGTGAAGTTCGATTTTTACACGATCTTATCGCAGACCTTGCAACGATGGCTGACCACGCCGTTCGGCGATGTGACGGCGGCTGTCAGCGAGAAATTGTTCAAGATCGAGGTCGTGCGGAAAGACGGCGAACTGAAATACGAACCGCGGATCGTCCCGTTCGTGACGGCCCCGTTCCGGGCGATTGCGGACCGGATGAAGGTACGAAAGTAAACGGGAGAACAATCGTGTTCCTGCTCGGCGGCCTCTTACATCGAATGATTTTCTGGGAACTGCTGCGGGTCTTCGCGCTCACGCTCACTGGCCTGACCGGGCTGTTCCTGATTGGCCTAGTCATTCAGCAGGCGAGCCAGCTCGGGCTTTCGATCGGGCAGACACTTGCCATCATTCCGTTACTGATTCCATACACGTTGCCTTACACGATTCCCACGACGACGCTGTTCGCATCGTGCGTCGTTTACGGGCGACTCTCGCACGATAACGAAGCCGTGGCGATGAAGGCCGCCGGGGTGAACCTGTACTCGATTCTTCGCCCCGCCGCCATGCTCGGCGTGCTGATGAGCCTCGTCACGTTCGGCCTCGCATACACGGTGATACCGCACGCAAATGCGACGCTCCAGCAGCAGATTCTGAAAGATCCCGAAGAGGTTCTGTACAGCCTGCTCAAACGCGAACGCACCTTTCGCGCGAACAATTTCCCGTACGTCATTCACGTCAAAGACGTGCAAGGTCGTCGGCTGATCGATGTCATCTTCAAGCGGAAGAAGATGGAAAAGGACAACGCGGGCAAGGACATCTGGCTGGGGGTGTACGACTACGTGATCCGCGCACGGGAGGCGCGATTGCGGGTGGTAATGCCGACGCTGGATAATCCGAACGAGCCCACGATGTTGTTTATCGATCCGGATCGCTGGGTCGGTGCGGACGGCACGATGTCGATCGAAACGGGGAGTTCGCGGCCTGTCGGCGTGCCGTTGCCGGACGTGTTCACGCCGAAGGATGTGAAAGATCGGCCGATGAACTTGCGATGGGACGAACTGCCACCGAAGGCGCACGAATTTGAACTCGAATATCAGAAGAGCGTGGGCCAGCAGATCGCGACGGCGAAAATCATTGCGCAAACGGCCGACAAGGCCATTCGAGATCGCACGGAAAAGCACGCAGCGGGATTGCAGTATTTGTCCGAGCACTGGATGCGACAAATTCGCAACACGCAGAACGAATATTACATGCGGCCCGCACTCGCACTCAGCTGCCTCGTGTTCGCGCTCATCGGCTGCCCCGTCGGCATTTGGGCCAACCGTGCGGACTACCTCAGTTCGTTCGTCATTTGCTTCTTGCCAACCGTATTCGCATACTACCCGATCCTGCTCGCCGGTTCGAACATGGCCCGCGATGGCAAAGTCCCGATGCCCATCGGCATCTTCGCCGCCGACGCCATCGTCGCCGTCCTCGCGGGCTTACTCACGATCCGACTGGTCAAGCGATGAGAGTCTTTTACCGTTGCAGTTTGCCGCTCAATCGGGGATGATGTGATCACACCTACAGCTCCCCGCCTTGGTCGCGTATGTACCGACTGCTATTTCCCATACTGCTGCTAACATCGATACCAGCCGCGGCTGCGCCGCCGGACTTCGACCGCAGCGTTGCGCCGCTCATTATCAAGCGATGTATCGAGTGCCACGGCCCGACCGAGCCGAAGGGCGGCCTCGACCTGACGACGAAGAAAACTGTCGTGGGACTCGATGAGGAATCGGTAGTAGTGCCTGGCAAGCTCGCGATGAGCCGTCTTTGGGAGCAAATCCACACCGATGAAATGCCGCCGAAACATCCACTGAGTGCGGCCGAAAAAGCCATCTTCAAAAACTGGATCGAGAGCGGTGCGAACTGGGGACGCGATCCGATCGATCCGCTCGCGCTTTCGACGAGCGAACGCGGTGGCCGCGACTGGTGGGCACTGCAACCGCTGAAGATACACCCGGTGCCTGCTGGCATCAATCCGGTCGATCATTTCGTTGCCGTGGCACGCACGACCAAGGGGCTGTCCGCATCCACGCACGCAGACCCGCGTACGCTCGTTCGTCGCCTGCACTTCGACCTCGTCGGACTGCCACCGTCGCCGGAAACGATTCAAACCTTCGCAGGGAATCCTTCTGACGAAGCCTGGTTCGCACTCGTCGACAAACTCCTCGCATCGCCGCAATATGGCGAGCGCTGGGCGCGGCACTGGCTCGATCTGGTGCGTTACGGCGAAAGCGATGGCTTCGAGCGAAATGCGCCACGGCCCAATGCGTGGCACTATCGCGACTTCGTGATTGCCGCGTTCAACGCCGATATGCCGTTCGATCAGTTCGCGAAATGGCAGATCGCGGGTGACATTCTGAAACCGGACGAACCGGCGGCGATCGAGGCAACGGGCTTCCTGGTGGCGGGGATTCACAACACCGTACTCGGCTCGAACGCCATCTCCAACGCGACGGCACGGCAAGACGAAATCGAAGATATTCTTTCTGCCGTCGGGCAGACGTTCCTCGGCCTCACGGTGCAATGTGCGCGGTGCCACGATCATAAATTTGATGCGATCACACAGGTAGACTATTACCGTTTTGCGGCCGCGCTCGGCGGAGTGAATCACGGCGAACGACCTGCGAAAAAAGCGGAACCAATGATGGTGTTTGCCATTACGCCGAAGCCCGTGCCACCAACGCACGTCCTCTCGCGAGGTAACGTCGAGAAACCGAAAGCTGTCGTGAGTGCGGGTGGCGTGGCGAGCATTCCGGGTGTCGCAAATTTCGGTTTGCCGCACGATGCTCCCGAAGGATTGCGACGCCAAAAACTCGCCGAGTGGATCGCGCGTCCGGACAACCCAGCGTTCACACGCACGATCGTCAACCGACTTTGGCACCACCACTTCGGCACTGGCCTCGTCGATTCGCCGAGCGATCTCGGCTTCAACGGCGGGCGGCCATCGCACCCCGAACTGCTCGACTGGCTCGCAGCGGAACTCGTGCGCCAGAAGTTTCATTTGAAGCCACTCCACCGCTTGATGGTGACTTCGACAACGTACCGTCAGTCGTCGGCAAAGCGGGCCACTGCATTTGAGAAAGACGCAGACAATCGGTTGCTGTGGCGGATGTCCCCACGGCGGCTCGAAGGTGAAGCGATACGCGACGCGATGCTCGTTGTGGCCGGGAAACTGAATCCGAAAGCGGGTGGGCCGGGCTACCACGACGTCCGCACTTACGGCGACAGCGGCACCTTGTACTACGAACCGATCGACCCGATCGGCGACGAGTTTCAACGCCGGACGATCTACCGTTTCTCGCCGCGCGGCGAAAGAAGCGCGCTACTGGAAACGTTCGATTGTCCCGATCCCTCGGCACTGACACCCCGCCGTCAAATCACAACGACGCCACTTCAGGCGCTCGCGTTATGGAACGACAGTTTCGTGTTGCGCACGTCGCAATCGTTCGCCGAGCGAATCGGTACTGAAGTGAAGGGGGTGCCCGCTCAGATTGATCGTGCGTATCGACTGTCGCTGGGCCGTCAGCCGAGCAATGAGGAACGAAAACGAGCCATCGCCGTCGTGGAAAAACACGGGCTGGCGGCGTTGTGTCGCGTACTGTTTAACTGCAACGAATTCGTGGTGATGGAATGAACGAACTTAGCCGTCGCGATTGTTTTTCCTGGTCCGTACGCGGCCTCGGTGTGGCGGCGTTCGCGCATTTACTTTCTCGCGATGCCAGCGGTGCAATGCCGAAACCACATTTCGCCGCAAAGGCGAAACGAGTCGTCCACATCTCGCTGATCGGCGGATTGAGCCACCTCGATTCGTTCGACTGCAAGCCGACACTAAAGAAGTTTCACGGAAAGCCGCTGCCATCGAAGGAGATTCCCGACATCTTCTTCGGGCAAGTCGGCTTGCTTCGGCAACCGGACTGGGCGTTCAAGCCGCGCGGGAAGTCGGGGCTGATGATCTCGGATTTGTTCCCGCACATCGCGGAAATGGCCGACGAACTGACGATTATTCGCTCGATGACGGCGGACTCGGCGAACCACACGCCGGCGCTGTACGTCGAGAATAGCGGCTTCCAGTTCGGCGGTTTTCCTTCGGCAGGCAGTTGGGTGAGTTATGGCCTCGGTAGCGAAACCGAGGAGTTGCCCGCGTACGTGATTTTGCCCGATCCGCGAGGGCTGCCGAACGGCGGGTCGTCGATCTGGTCGAGCGGGTTCCTGCCCGCGGAGCATCAGGGCGTGCTGTTTCAGACGGGGGCGACGCCGGTACGCGACTTGTTCCCGGCGGTCAAACGCTCGGCGGCATCGGAGGCCGATAGCCTCGAATTGCTGCACGCAATGAACGCACAACATCAGCAACGTTCCGGCGATGAAGGGCTTTTGGCCGCGCGGATGCGGAGTTATGAGCTTGCGGCAAAGATGCAATTGTCCGTGCCATCGCTCGTCGATTTGAGCAAAGAGACGGCGGTCACGCAATCGCTTTACGGCCTCGATCAACCGCAAACCGCGCCGTTCGGTCGAAACTGTCTGCTCGCGCGACGGCTGCTCGAACGTGGCGTGCGGTTCGTACAACTGTTTTCCGGCGGGCCAATTGCGGGTAACCCGCGGCTCAGTTGGGACGCGCACGAGAACGTAAAAGACAACCACACCATCGAGGCGGGCAAGATCGATCAACCCGTGGCCGGCTTACTGCGGGACTTGAAACAGCGCGACATGCTGAAGGATACGCTCGTGTTGTTCACGACTGAATTTGGCCGCACGCCGTTCGCACAATCGGGGCCGCAAATCGTCGGGCCGGGCCGCGACCACAACAAATATGGGTTCTCCGTGTGGCTCGCCGGCGCGGGATTGAAGCCGGGAACCGTCTTCGGGGCAACCGACGAGATCGGCTGGAAGGCCGCCGAACATCCTGTGGCGTGGCACGATTTCCACGCCACCATGTTGCACTTGCTCGGCCTCGATCACGAAAAACTAAACTTCTACCACAACGGCATCCGCCGCAGACTCACGAACGTCCACGGCGAAGTCGTTCGCGGAATTTTAGCGTGACACCGCGCTGCGGATTGGTTGAAGTGTCATATCGTCCGCCAAGTCACGTTCCAATCGCGGCGATTTTGGGTCGCACTGAATGATTCCACCACTTACCCACCCACCCATCCCTGGAATCACGCCGAATTTCGGAATCAACCTAACACAGCAACGACTTACGTCCGAAATGGGTCGTCTGGAACCACGCCAGAATCAAAGTTTTGGTGGTACTTTACGGCAAACAGCGAACTCGCTTTGAACCATGCCCTCCATTACTATCGTGCGACTTCTGTTCGATTCAGTCGCTTTTCGCCCCGGTTGGATTGAGGCCGACGATGTGCATCAAAATACCGAAGATCTGATCCACTTCCGAAACAAGGTATTCGCGGGTGTCGATGTCGAGTTCTCGACCGCGAAGCCGGTAAAATCAGTTATCGAACAGCACGGGCACTTTAATCTTATTGCTGATCGGTTTTTTCGTGTCGGACTTCTTCGTGAGATAAATGACCGCGTCCCCTTCGCCTTTCAACGATTGCGCCCCGAAGAGGACGGCCCCGGTACGACCGCTTTTGAGGTTCTCCAACTTCTCGGGTGTAAAGACACCCTGATGCTCGTAGTTCTTGCTGCTGGCAGAGTCCTTGACCTCGAATGACATGATGATGGAAAATGGGCCTTCCATCTTCTCCGAATTGAGTTCGTATTCGAAGCCAATCAGCATACGGAGCAACCCCTCTTGGGATTTCACTCGCTCCTTTTCTGTACTCCAAATGAAATAGTCTAAGCCATCGGCGAAAGCCTGCTTCTTTGCCTTGGTTTTTTCGTCATCCTTCCCCAGTGTCGGGACGGCGGGGGGCCACCGATACTGCTTCGTTGCGGCCCAGATCGTGATTGTGTACCGATCCGCCTTTTCCCCGGCCAACTCGTGCCACTTCTTTATCAGTTTGTCCCGGTCCGCCGCGCGGGACAGGTCTAGGGTCAGAGAGAACTCCAACAATTTCTGCGTTGCGGTCGGGGGGATATCGCCCACCTTTCCGGTGGTCCGGTCGAAGATGCTGACCCCGACACTGTCGCGGCCCGGCGTTGGATTCGGGGTGGCGTTCTCGGGCGCGACCTCCTCGGGGACCGTTGGACCCGGAACCGCGAGTTCGAGACCCGTGTCCCCGTAAACGAGGCGGAACTTCGTCGCGCGTTCCGGGATCGCAAATAGCAAGTATGTGCTCTTAACCGTACCGTGTTGCGTGGTTGCTTTCCGAATCGCCTCTGCGAACTCGGCGTTCAAGTCGGTCGTGGAAGCAAGGACGGGATATGACTTCTCGTCGATCACGGCAGAGTACTTGTCGAAGTGAATGTCATTCTTGATCGCTTTGGGGGTGTGAAAACGGACCCAGACGAGCGCTTCGTTCGAGCCTGCTTTCGTCTCACCATGATCGTACTTGGCTTCAGTCTTATCTCCGACGATTGTAAGGCCGGTCAAGACGCGGGACTTGACCTTCCCTCCTTTGATCTGGCCGACCCCGACGTAGTAGCCGAGTGGGGTGTCGAACTGCGGCGATGACGCGGGCTTCGGGTCTGCGACACCCGTCTTCCGTTCTAACCCTTTGGCACTCGGTGTCATCTCATACGCACCGGCCTTCCCGATCTCTAACTTGCCGATAAACAACTCTATTCCAGACTCCGTTGCGATCTCGAAGCCGATCGCTTTGCCCTTCGCCAGCTTGAGTTGTTCTCCCACATACTTGCCGTACTCGGTCAAATCTCGGTTCTTCGTGAGGTCGAACTGGCTTGCGTCCGCAATCAACCGTTCCATCTCCTTCTTGATTGCGAAATATGCAGGGACCAGATCACCACTTTCGGTTGCGATGGATACGATGTCAGTCTTAATGCGATATTTGTACGTGCCCGCTGGAGCGGGGAATACCTTAATATCCGTGTCCGTTTTCTCCAGCTGATAAAAAATAGCCTGGAGGTTGCCCCTACCAAACCCGAATCCCACTGGACCATACCAATGCGTTTCAAGGGGGAATTCCTGTGCTACGCCCCCTTCTGCTGGAATTACGGTGAGTCCAGCCGCAAGTTCCTTCGTTGTCCTTTCTGGCTTCCCGAGATGTGTCTCCAACATCTTGACTTGGATGTTTCTAATGCTGGGGTTTACCGATATGAATGCATAGTTCACACCAGTTTTCCCCTCAATAGTGAGACGTTGTTCCCAGACTTTGAGCTCCTTTTGCCCTGCGGCCGAAGCGATATCCGAAGTGGAAATTAATCGAGCCAAGAGTTGGCTGGGGGTTGCTTTCGCCCAAGGGTTTTCCTTTTCAGCGAGCTTCGCGTCCTCAAAAATGACGAGACCCATTGTCGTCCCTCGACGACCGTCCGGATTGAGCGTGATGACAAATGCCATCATGATTTTTGCTTCGACGGTGACGGGCGTACCTGCTTTCAGCATGCCCCAATTGGGAGCCGCTTTTTCAGATGATACGAACGTCAAGTTCGGCGGTACTCCGTCAAATTGCAATTGGAGTTCTTGCTTTTCGACCTTGGAACCTTGGTATTTTAGTGTCCAGCGGACCTGTTTGCCCTTGAACAGGTGATCGATGACTGGCGCGAGAGGATTGCTTCTCTGAACTTCTTTGTCGAGCGTCGTGAGAAAGAGAGTGTAGTCGTTTTGCCAGGCTTCTTGCTTCGGCTGTATCTTGGGATCCGGAACGCTCGCGACCGATCCCAAAACGGGTATAGGAACTTCCACTTTTGGCACGATGGCTGGAACCCCCGCTCCAACCTCCACTTTTGGCACGATGGCTGGAACCCCCGCTCCATCCTCTGCTTTCGGTGCGATGGCTGGAACCCCTGGCGCATCGTCCGCTTTCAATGCAATGACTGGGTTCTCCGGAGCCTGTCCTCTCGGAAGTAACGCGAATGCGGCGATACCGCCCGCAAGGCAAATTACCCCGAGGATTAAAGCAATCCAAAGTCGCGACGACGAGGACGGCACGGTCTTATTCGGCGTGGAGGGTTCGTCGGACTTAGCTTGGGACACGTGCTTCCCAGTGCGTAGATCGTGACCGCAGTGCAGGCAGATGACCGCGTTGGGCTGTAAGGCTTCCCAGCAAATCGGACAGGCACGCTGCGGAGCAGGGGTCGCCTTCTCCAGAGCAGCCGATGATGTAATTGCCGGGATGGAAAGTACCTGCCCACAGGC
>JAYWCL010000300.1:0-4402 GCA_043780595.1 Limnoglobus sp. | reverse complement strand
TTCGGGTTTGCCAACAATGCATTCCCGTTAGCCCGACGCGCTAGCGAGGGATTATTATTGTTTCTGCGATCGCGTGCCTTTTCGCGGGTTCCCCTCGCTTGCGCGTCGGGCTAACAAAAACGTGTCGCTCCGCTCGAAGTACAGCACGTTATTCGCATTGGAAGTTGACGTTGACCCACGTGCCCACGTTGCTATCGTTCCCCCAGCTACGGGGGACGTTACGGATGGCGAATTGGAACTTTGCGGGTGTGGTTTTCTTGCTGATCGCGACCGGTTGTGGAACCACGCGGACGACCGATACGTCGCGCACGGCCACCGAGATGTTGCTCGTGTCGCAGGCGGTGGATCGGGCGGTGGGGCAGATCGATTTCTCCGCACTCCACGATAAAGCCGTCTACCTCGATACCGCGCAGATCGACGATAACGTCGTCGATAAAGGCTACATGATTAGCTCGTTGCGGCAGCAACTGCTCGCGCACGGCGCGCACTTGCGCGACGAAAAACGTTCGTGCGTTTACATCGTCGAAGTGCGTTCGGGGGCAATCGGTACCGACCGGCACACGCTGTTGTTCGGCACCCCCGCACTCTCGATTCCATCCGTGTTGCCGGGCATTCCGACGAGCATTCCCGAAATCGCGCTCATGAAAAAGACCGATCAAAAAGGCGTCGCGAAAATTGCCGTATTCGCCTACAACCGCGTCACCGGGCGGGCGGTCTGGCAGTCGGGCGTCGTCGAAGAATCGAGCCGCATCAAAGATACGTGGGTGTTCGGTGCGGGGCCGTTTAGTCGCGGGAGTATCCGTCGCGGAACGACGTTGGCGGGCGAATCGCTACCGAACGTGACCGTGTTTGGAACTCGCGAACCGATCGACTCCGGCCACCCGACGACGGTTCAGCCGGCGAACGGTTTCGAGTGGGTGAACGGCGACGTGCCTTCGCCGCCACAACCGGTGCCATTCGGTTTGCTCAGCATCACCGGCGCGGCCGCAATCGTCAATCACCCCCTGATTCGCGGATCGTAGCGGTTGCGACATTGTGCGTCCTAGCCGTTTCGGCAACGATTGACAGTCGCACTCATCGTGCTTATCGTTCGTGGCCGAAGTTAACATTTCACTTGTGCGATGTGGACCGGTGGTCTCCTCTCACCACACGATTTTCACCCAGGAGAGGCGATGTCACGTATCAACGAAACCCGACCCCACGACGAGCCGAACCTCGATATCCTGCGCAACCTCGGCTGGAATATCCAGAACGCGAAGGGCATCTATTGCTCGGCGTGGCGTGGCACCGACAACGTCCTGTTCGTGTGGCGCAGTGGCAAATGGGAGCGCGTCATGGGCGAGAACGCCCGCGCCGCGTGATCGATTTCCTCGTTTAGCCGCGCCACGGTTCAATTGAAGTACGCACATATTGTCGAGGGTAGGCAAATGGCTACACGGGCGAGCCTGATTGCGAATCCGGAGACCAAGCCCAAAGTGCTCGCCGAATCCGTCGGCTGGATTCCACTACTCTGGGTTCCGTTGATGTCGTCGCTCGACCTCGCCCGCATAGCGGATTGCCCGTACGTCCAGGTCGATCGGAAGGAAGCGATCGAGCGATACGCCCGAGCCACTCCGTTCCTGGCTACGCTGTTTCCCGAACTCGACCTCGCGGCTGTGGCCGTAGACTTTGCCGGTCGCCTGCGGCACCTCAAGGCCAAAACCATTGCGATCGAGTTCTGCGACCACTTTGCAATGAGACCCCAGATCTTTTTCCCCTGCCTCACCGTTGCGGTCGCCGCAATTGAGGCGCAAGATACCAAAGCCAAGTTCGTCAGCCCGGCCATTCCCACGACAAACCCGTTCACCGGCAAAAGTGTAAAAACGAAAGCAATGACGTTCCGAACAACACGCGACATCCTTTGTCATGCGTTGTCGTTAGACCCGGTCAGCGACGATGACGATATTATGCGAGATCAATTGGTCGGCGATCTGCTGATCTGACGCCGGGATTTTCGGGACGCCGGAAAAGTGACGAAGAAGCCCTCAATCGAGATCGAGTTGGTAAACTGTGTTCTGGCGAACGCGATAGTGGTGAAATGTGGCATCGGCCGCAGGGGCATCCGTCGTGAAGATTCGCCAGTGTTGAACATAATCGCATCGAACTAGCTGACTGTGACGCGAACACGATCGTCAATCCGCGTATCATTTTTGAGGTGTTATCGCTGACGTCGCTACCGATCGAAATTCCACTCGCAAAAGTGTATCGCAACGTCACGTTTCCCGAAGGCTAATCGTCCACCGAGAAGAACACCGGCGGGCCGACGATGCTCGTCAATTTCCCGACGGCGACGGCGGCTTTGCGGAAATGACCCGTTTCGGAGTAGTGCGTCATAATCACGAGCGGAACGGTCTTCTCAGGGTGGCCCTCCTGGGCTTCGTGCTGAATGACCGACGAGATGCTAATCTCCTGATCCGCAAGGCAACGGCAGACATCCGCGAGTGTGCCGGGTTCGTCTTTGACGATGAGACGCAGGTAGAATCGGCTTCGCACTTTCTCCGATGGCGCAATCTGGAACGCGGGTCGTTCGCCGGGTGCGGACCATAATTTCGCTGCCGCGAAGGTGTGTTGCGCGCGGCCCACGGCCAAATCCACGAGGTCGCCGACGACCGAACTCGCCGTCGGCATCATCCCCGCGCCTGGCCCTTGGTACAGCGTTTCGCCGACGATATCGCCGACTACCAGGATCGCGTTGTACGCCCCGCGCACCTGTGCCAGCATGTCGGTGTGTCGCAACAACACCGGTGCCACGTGCAGCGCCACCGTCGATGGTCCGGGGCCACTTTCCGATGCCCACGCTTCCGCCAACAGCTTGATCGTGTAGCCGAGTTCGTCCGCGAATCGGATGTCCATCGCCTGAATTCCGGCGATGCCCTGGCGTTCGATATCGGTCGCTTTCGGCGTCACTCCAAAGGCGATTTGTGCCAACACCGCCAGCTTGTGTGCGGCATCCGAACCATCGACGTCGAGCGTCGGGTCGGCTTCGGCGTAACCCAGTCGTTGGGCTTCCTTCAACGCATCGTCGTAGCTGGTACCGCCTTCGGCCATGCTCGTAAGAATGAAGTTCGACGTGCCGTTGAGAATGCCTTGAATCGCTGTGATTTGGTTCGCCGACAGGCTCTCGGCGAGCGTGCGAATGATCGGCACGCCACCCGCCACGGCAGCCTCAAAACAGACGGCCACGCCGTGCTTGCGAGCCGCCGTGAAGATCTCCGTGCCGTGCGCCGCGAGCAACGCTTTATTTGCCGTCACTACATGTTTGCCCGCCGCAATCGCATCGAGAACCACCCGTTTCGCGTGGGTCGTTCCGCCGATCAGTTCGACGACGACATGCACCGCCGGGTCCGAAGTCGCGACGGTGTGATCGGTGGCAATCAACCCCGCAGGCAGTTCGCACTCGCGCGGTTTGTCGGCATCGCGGACGATCACGTGCCGCAGCACGATCGGCCGCCCACCCGTTCGGCCCGTCAGCCGATCCGCATGGCGCGACAGGATCTTCGCAACACCGGTGCCGACGGTCCCACAGCCAACGAGCGCCACCCCGAGCGGTTCGGACATATTCTTCCCCTACGATTCGTGCGATAATCCTCTGTCTTATCGGCATCCCGAACGGAGGAAAGGCACAGTGACAGTACCTCGCTTCGGAAGTGAAGTAATCCATCGGCGCGATAATGCGTTGCAATTCGCAACTTCATCGAGTATTTTTCACGTATCGACCCGAGCGTGAAGGAAGACAAATGCAACGCTGGTTAAAATGCAACTTGGAACGCGGTATGTTCAGCGATGAGATGGTTGTGACCTATCCGGCCACGGGTACGGAAATCACAACCGTCTTCGTCCCATCGTCCGACGTTCGAGGACGAGCAGGTGAGACTGGCAAAGTTCGCGTGATGGTCGCGAAGCGCGGCGCGGAAACTCTCGCCATCCTTCCAACATCGTACCGCGACAGTGTGGCGGTTTCAGAACACGATCTATCGGATTCGCCATGATTCTTTCGAACGTCGAAATCCATCGAGCTCTCGACGAAAAGCGGCTAATTATTGACCCAGAGCCACTGCCGCGAGAATCGGGGACCACTGCGAAATCTCCCTATCAGACGACCGCAGTCGATTTGAGGCTGGGTGACGAGATATCGTTTTTCAAAGACGGACTCGCCTTGGACATAAACCTGAATCGAGGTTCGTTCATCAAACTCTTCAACTTGAATTCGGAAACGCGTAAAATTTCCGTCGATAGCCCTTACACTTTACGCCCCAACAAATTTGGTAACCCTTCAGCCTTCTGAAGTGGGGTTGCGCGATTGCGTTGGATTTCGTAGCACATTCCTACCATGATTGCTGCACCGCCAATTCCGACCTCCGAT
>JAYWCL010000299.1:0-3622 GCA_043780595.1 Limnoglobus sp. | reverse complement strand
CGAACCCGAAATCGGGCGTCGTTTGGCATTACGGCGGGTCCGACAAGCGGAAGTTCGTGCCGCGCGACTTCCTCTTCGGTCGAACGATGAGTACCGCGTCGATCGTCGATGGCGTGTTGTACATCACCGAATTGCAAGGCTTCGTTCACTGCCTCGATGCCAAAACGGGCAAGAAGTTCTGGCAGTACGACCTCAAGGGCGCGATCTGGGGGTCCACGTACTACGTTGATGGCAAAATCTTTGTCGGGACGGACACCGGTGACTTGTTCAGTTTCAAACATAACAAAACGCCGAAAGTCATCGATGAAATCGACATCGCCGACGCAAAAGACGAGAAGGACTTCCGCACGAAGATGTTGGCGAAGCGGAAGGACTTTGAAAAGGAAAACCTGATCGCCAAAGTCGAGTTTGAAGCCCCTGTAAAAAGCACCCCCGTCGTCGCGAATGGTGTGATTTACGTGATGACTGAAAAGACGCTCTACGCCTTCTCTGCGAAGTAAATCGAATTTGAATCTGGCCGCGAGATCGATCCGTTGTGGTCGGAGATGGTCTCGCGGTCCTATCATTGCAGCAACATTCCCACCTCACATTGAAGGGTTATTCCCGTGCAAGACACACCCGGCAAGCCGATACCCGTCACCGGTGCGACACTCGCCGAAAAAGTCGCGAACGCCAAAACGCAACTGGACATTCAGTTCCGCGAAATCGTGCAGTGGCACTTCAACCCGGCCACCGGCACGCCGTTCTGGTTGGACAAAGCGAAGACGTTCGATTTCAACCCGCTAACCGACATTCACACGTTCGACGACATCAAGAAGTTCCCGATCTTTGAAGACGATTGGCTGCGTGGCGGCCCCGTGCGTCGCTGGGTACCGAAAGCGTACGCGGACCGTGGCATATACGTCTTCGAGACGGGTGGCACCACCGGCTTGCCGAAGTCGCGGATCGTCATCGACGACTTCAAAATCGATTACGAAATGATCTCGGACACCTTCCCCGAAAAGTCGTTCCCACGCGGCTCGAACTGGCTGATGCTCGGGCCATCCGGGCCACGCCGTTTGCGGCTAGCAATCGAACACCTCGCACAATACCGTGGCGGTATCAGTTTCTGCGTCGATCTCGACCCGCGCTACGTGGTCAAGTGCCTAAAGGAACGCAAGATTGCCGAGGCACAAGCCTACAAGGATCACTGCATCGATCAGGCGCTGACGGTCCTCGCGGGCGGCCACGAAATCCGCTGTATGTTTACGACGCCGAAACTGCTTGCGGCACTAGACGAGGCACTTCGTGCGGGTCGCCTCGAAGACAAATATCGTGCCCTCGGCAAGGCAGTCCCGAGCGGCGGGCTGCGTTCGATTCAGACGGCAGGTATCATCGGTATCTTCAGCGGCGGTACCGAATTTACGCCGCAATTCACGCGGGAAGCCTACGAGGAAATGCTCGACAACGGCGAAGTGTACATGACGCCAACGTACGGCAACACGCTGATGGGGTTGGCGTGTTCGAAGCCGATCGGCCCCGAAGACGGCTTCAAAATCAGCTATTACGCCCCGCAACCGCGTGCGGTCATTCAAGTCGTGAACCCGGACAACTACGACGAGATCGTGCCCTACGGCGAAACGGGTCGTGTGATGCTGACGACGCTCACGAAGGAATTCTTCGTACCCCGCTTCCCTGAACGAGACGAAGGCGAACGCGAAAAGCCGTTCGAGAAATACCCCTGGGACGGCGTCAGTGGCGTACGCACGTTTGCCGAACTCGCAGGCAGCACCGTCGTCGGCGTCTATTAACGCGGTCCATTCGCTCCCGGCGGAATTCGTTTCTCCGGGAGTGGCTTCGCACTTCCATCGGATTTCGAGTCCGTACATCCCGCAGCAAATAGCAGCATCGCAACTATCAAGAACAAGTTTCGCATTGGTAGACCTCAGAAGTGCTCGCCCGTTTGGCAAACCGTGACGGAGAAGCCGACACTTTCACGTGTGGAAATCGGATTTCGCTCGGTTGCGAACGCCACTCGCTTGACAGGCATGATTTCATCTCGATAACGTTAACCTATAGCGAATTGCTGTCCAACGCGAAATTCCCTCTCCGTGCAAAACCGATGCAACTGATCGCACCCGACATCTTGATGGAAGCCAAAGGACTCTCGCTCGGAGCGGCGTTCTTTACGCTGTTGGTTGGCTTCTTACTCTGGGCGTTCGGCTGGCGTTGGCACCGCTTCTGGGTCGTGTTTGGCATCACCACGGCGGCGGGGGTTCTCGGTCTCAGCGCGGGTAAAGCAGCGGGGGGCCAGGTTCTCGTCATCGGCGTGCTGCTCGCGTTTGCGGGCGGGGTGATGGCACTCGAAATCGCGAAACTTCTCGCGTTCGTGGCCGGTGGTGTCGGAGCGTGGATCGCCGTGCAATCGGTGTTACCCCACGCCCAAGAGATGTGGGCGGTGTTCCTGGCCGGCGGCCTGTTCGGCGTCATTCTCTATCGTCTCTGGACGATGATGATTGCGAGTTTCGTCGGTGTACTCATTTCGTGGCATGCCGCATTCTTCATCGCGCAAAGCTTAGGAACCTACGATGCCGTCAAATGGGTGGGCGATCACAGCACCGCGCTCAACGGCGGCGTCATCGTCGCCACGCTGCTCGGCATCGCGATGCAGGTCTTGACGACGGAAAAACCGAAAGCCGACGAGAAGAAATCCAAGAAAGCCGACAAGCACGACGATCACCATCACGAAGAACCGACGGCCGCACCCTGGTGGCACAAGCTACCCGGCTTGAAGGCCGCCTAAAAGCATTTCTCGAACGGATACAGCGGCTTGCGACGGTGCTGGTGGTTGAGCGTCACCATGTCGGCGGTGGTGGCACCGGGCGTGTTGACGCGGATGAGGTGCTTGCTGATCGGCGAGTAGGCGGCAGTCGGCGCGTGGACGCCCTTCGCAACAATAGCCTGGAAGCGTTCGGGGACGACGCCGAACGAGGTCAGTTGACGCAGGCTGAACGGGGCCGTTCGGCGTGTTGTCAGCATCACGGTCAGTCCCGAATCGGTAGTCACAACGGCGGTGCGGCCTTGATCGAACGAGCGAATGCCGCCATGCCGCACTTCGGTTTCCTCAAATTTGCCATCGTGTAGCGAAATCACTTCGACCACAGCTTCAATCGGTTCGCCGTGGAGCCGATCGCATTTGCCACCCATGCAAAGCGTCACGCGATGGCCCACGCCGACCGATTCCGCATGATGTACCGATTCGGGATCGTGCAAAATCACCAGGCTCTTCACGCCCGCTTCGATGAGTGAGTGAGCCAAAATCGTGCTATCGCCAGGCGAACCGCCACCGACGTTATCGCCCATATCGAGCAAGCAAATCGGGCCATCGTGGGTTGCGACAAACACCATCGCTTCGGCCACGCTTCGCATTTTGCCCGCAAAATCGTCGCGACGTTGCCACCATTCCTCGGCGAGTTCGTCGGCGAGCTTTTGCGCAAGTGCGGGGTCGTTATCGGTCACGACGACGACCGACGAACCCATCTGTGGCACGTCGGCATACGGGAAGCCGTACAGCAGGCTATTCGATAGCACGCCGGGTAACGCCAACTGTGTGGATTGCTTGTCCTGAAGTGGTCGCCAGTGC
>JAYWCL010000298.1:0-36942 GCA_043780595.1 Limnoglobus sp. | reverse complement strand
ATCGAGCGACGAGGACGATGTCGAACTCGGTAGCGACGAACTCGAAACCGGCGATTCGGCCAGCGGGGCGCTCCGCGGCGTCAGCCGTCGGACGCAAGACGACGACGAAGACGCCACACTCACCCGCAGTTACACCCCACCCGCGAAGTGGGGTCCACTCCCCGCCATCGTGTTGCTACCGTGCTTGCTGTTCGGGTCGCTCGGCGGTGCGGTGTAGCCGGGCTGCGTTCCGTTATCGGGCGGCATCACAGTCGAGGGAACGTCTCGCCCCTCCATCGACTGGAGGTTCAGTTGGACGCGGAGCGGGAATTTTTTGGATTTTGTTCGATTATTTACTCTGACTCGATCGCGATATTGCCCCACCCACACGATTCGCCAAAGTCAAAAAATCGGAGACGATATGACGTAAGTCGACTTTTGCGACGTGCGAGAAGTGACGCAAAAGTGTCGCGAAATGACATAGAAATGTCGAGTCCGGTCGATTTTGTGTCGGGTCCGGTCGATTTTCGGTCGCATTCGGTCGATTTTCGACCAGTCGTTTCGGCTGATGCGAAATCGCGAGCCTCGACATAAGCCACGACAGGAACGCAGGATACCGCAAAACCCCTCGGAACGGATCGGCGATTGGCGATCAAAAAGTGTCGTTTTGAGACCGAAAAACACCCCAAAAACCGTTTTTGGAGTGTCCGCAATTGTGACTTACGTCGAAAATCAGGTGCCATCGCCTTTTTGGCGGTAGACGAAGATCGTCGCGTCTTCGAGTGGGCCTTCGGGCCAATGGTACATCTTGACGGCCTTGTTTTTACTGTCGTTGACCACGTTCTTCGCGGCTTCGTGCATCGGCAATCGCGAGTGTGGCGATTTGCCATTCTCGTAGACCACCCAGCGATACTCCGGTACGTCGGGGAATGCGGGAATGCGATATTGCGTGTAACCGGCGTACCAACTGGCCCAGTCGTACGGGTCGATCAGCGCATCTTTCGGGCCGACTTTCCCTCGCAAGAATTCCCCCGCGGCCTTGTGCCCGATGCGGCTCTCGTGCGGTGGCTTCATCGCGACCGGAACCGCACTACCGATGAGCAATAACAGCACGACTGCGGGTGCCCAACTCGCACGGACGCGGAACAGTTTCAGCAGCGGTTCGATCGCCGCGACTGCGAAGATGCACGCGAGGAACGCGAGCAACACCGTGTGCCGTTCGGAGACGTACCCCTGCATGATGCCGAGCATCGCGAGCACTGAGGTGTTGACGATTGCGAGGACGATCACGACGCCAAATCCGACATCCTCGAAGAGCTTTTTGCGGAACAGAACCACGCCGATGAGGCCGAGCACGAACGCCGCATAGTGCGCCGTCTTGAAGGTTTCTTTCGCGATTGCTTTGACGGCCCAGACGTACTTGCTCGCATCGCGAACGGGGTCGTACCAGTCTGCGAATAGCGTCGTCTGCACGACGGCTCGCTCGCCAGTTGCACCTTTCAACCAAGGGCGATTCGGCTGATTTCCCTTCAACTGACCGACGATGCTATTCCAGGTCGGCTTGTTGGAAATTTTGCCGATGATCGCCATGTACGGCACCGCGACTAACAGCACGCCGACGCCCAAACTGGCGAGGCGACCGATCGCTTGATCGCGCGGCCAACGGCGGAGGAAGCCCATGATGGTAATCGCGGCGGCTACGGCGAGAACGACCATCAGCCCTTCCGGACGAACGAGGTACGCGACGCTGCTCATCATGCCGCAAGCGAGGAACCCGCCGACGGAACAGGTGCGGGCGGCGCGCACTCCGAACGCGAGTGCCGACGACACGAATAGAAGGTACAGTGACTCCGAGAGGCCATCGCTGGTGATGTGCGCGATGACGGGTGCCACTTGGAAAAGGATCGCGCCGCCGAAGCCGACGAACGGCTTGCCGAACAACATTCGCCCGAGCCAGTACGTCGGAAACACGAGCAAGACAGCCGCGATCGCACTGACGATTTGCGCACTGGTGAGCACGGTTTGGGGAAGATTATCGACGTCGCTCGGCCCGCTGGCGAGCGAGACGAGGTAGATCATCACGGGGTACGCGGGCGGGTGATGGCTTTCGCCTTTCCGCAGCACGTCGAGGAACGTCGGCGGTCGCGGCGTTTCCGAATTCGGATCGATCGTCGGCGCGGTCGTCTGCTCGGGGTGGCCCAAATTCAGCGCCATCCGCGCGAACGTCAGGCTGTCGCGTGCTGTCACCATCGTGTGGGAAATTAGCCAGCCGTGGATGGCAATCGAGACGGCAATCAGAATCGCGAGGTAGCCCCAGTCGGCCGCCGCAAGCAGACTCTGACGCGGAACGACTTCCAATTTAGCACCGACATGCGCATCCATACGACGAGTCCCCTAGTTTCCGGAACGCGATCCGGTTGGCGAAAAGCGGATGGTAAGGTAGAAGTAAACGCAACGTCAAGCCGGGTCGTACGGTAGAAGTTTCGGAGCGGAACGTGATTGAAGTGACACCGACAATGCGAATCCCCCTCGAAGAGATCGAGTGGAGCTACGCGCGCTCCGGCGGACCCGGTGGGCAGAACGTGAATAAAGTCGCATCGAAAGCGATGCTGCGTTGGTCGATGCTCGCCAGCCCGAGCGTGCCCGATTTCGTGAAAGCCCGCGTTCGCGAACTCTACCCGAGCCGCGTGACGGTCGACGGCGATTTGATCATCGCATCGCAAGAGTACCGCGATCAGGAACGCAACCGCGATGCGTGCGTGGAGAAACTGATCGACTTGTTACGCCGCGGTGCCACGCGCCCGAAAGCACGGCGCGCAACCAAGCCATCGAAGGGATCGAAGGAACGTCGCCTGACCGAAAAGAAAAAGCAATCGACGCGGAAAGCCGACCGCAAACCGGGCGACGGCGAGTAAGCGAAAATCGCCGGTTTGCGACGCGATAGGAATCGGCAAGCCAGTCGACTCAAGGCATTTCGATAATTTCTCCCCCGGAACGACTGGCTAATGCTGGCAGAATATCGCGTGCGGAGTATCGCATAAAACGGGTAGAACCATCGGCAAAAAGGAAGTGACTTCCGCTGGTGTGCAGGCTCCAGAAATGATACCGATCGCATGGATTATTGACCGCGCCGGGTCCAAACGGGAACGTTCCCGAACACGTTTCACCAGGGATTAATGGCTCTGAAACACTCATATCTTCATCGGGTCCATATCGTTGTCCCCAGTATCCGTTCGCAGGTGCAAGTCGGGCGTACCATCCACCGGCTTGCAAAGTGTCTGGTGGCGGTCTCTCCCCTACCATTATCGTCGAACTCGCCCCATCTGCGATATCCGTCAGGCGTATGCCCGGGTAGCCTCCGAGTATTAAGCCGAGGCGCGGATCCCGTTGAAAACGAGATTGTCAGTTCAAAATGGCGATGGGCGAGGACATTCTTTGAATGATGCAGCGGTTGCGGCCGGAGACTTTCGCTTCGGCGAGCGCACCGGCGGCGGCGACGCGCAGTTCCTCGAAACTGAACAGGCTGCCAGGGTCGGCGGCGGCGAAACCGATGCTGACCGTGATGCCGATCGTTTGGCCGTTGTACGTCGTACGGGCGCGTTCGATCGTGTGACGCAATCGCTCGCCCAGGATGTCGATGCCGACGGCATCGGTGTTCGGTGCGACGATCATGAATTCCTCGCCGCCGATGCGGCCGATCGAATCGCAACTGCGGATCGTCGCCTGCAAAAGCTGTGCGAGCCACGTCAAAACGTGATCGCCGCCCACGAGAAGGTGCGCGGAGTTAATGTCCTTGAAGTGATCGACGTCGATGATCCCAATCGCGATCGGGTCGGTGGTGCGGGTGCGGCGAAGGAGTTCCTTACGGGCGATCAGTTCGACGGCACGGCGATTCGGAATGCCAGTGAGGACATCGGTGAGCGCCATTTTTTCGAGCAGTTGATTTTTCTGCTCGAGTTCGCGCGTCCGATCGACGACGCGATTTTCCAGGTTTAATAACAGCGCGCGATATTCGTCGAGTAGCTTTTCGTGATTGCGTTCGAGCAAGAGCGTGCGGGTGATGCTGCGGAGGCTACCGAGGAGGTCGTCGCGCTGCCAGGGCTTCAACACGATGCGATGGACCTGCGACCGGTTGATGGCCTCGGCGGCGTCTTCGAGGCGGGCCATGCCCGTAAGGAGGACGCGCGAAATCCGCGGGTGCGATTGGCGAACCCATTCGAGTAGGGCGATTCCGGAGCCGTCGGGAAGATTCAAATCGGAGAGGACGATATCGATAGGGCGGACGGCCACATGTTCGCGGGCTTCGGCAATCGTGCGAGCGGTAAACACGTCGTATTCGTGGCGAAGTTGCTCGCGTAGCAGTGCGAGAATGACGGCTTCGTCATCGACGACTAAGATCGAACAACGCTGGCGAGACGAGTTCATCGTGGGTGTCGCGGTGGAAAAAACCGTATCGGGAGCCTGAGCCGCTTCGTATATCGGTGGCACTCGCACTACGAACCTCCTTGTCGTGGTGTGACCGGTCGCATGGGGTTTGCATGCGTCCGCACAATCGCCGAAGTGTAATACAGAATCCGCTTCGGCGTGGAATTTTTTGTGGCGCAGGAAGACCCTTTTGACGAAGTAATCGGAACCGGTAACGGCCCCGCGTTTTCAGGGGACACTGGAAACGCTGGGTAAACGTGGGAATTCAGGGCGATTATTGCGATAGAGTGAAATTGACCGGGTAGTCAAGAAATTCGGGCATTTCTCAAGAAATGCTTGATCTTGTCTTTTCTACCGTTTAAGATCAAGGGGCTTGACGAGCGGGGGATTTTTACCAGGGGCTTCACCGACACGCGTTGATGGTCGATCACCGAGGATGCCGCACAATCGTTACGTTCAGACTTGCATAAGGTTTGTACTCCGATTCGGTGCCCGAAAGATACCTCAGTTTCACTGAGATATCCGGTTCGACTTCCGCACACTCGCCATCGTGCGAGAGAAGACCCTTCGTTCCCCACGCCGCAATGCTCGGTAAGAACTGTTTTCGATACTCAAAATGTGTCCATCGGGGGAATCATGAAGACCGCCAGGCGTAAACAACGAGTCACGAGTAGCGTGGAAGAACCGTCCTTGACGACTTTCTCATCGGACCTGTTGACGCCAGAAGAAGAGCGAGAATTGCTCACCAGTTTCTGGGACTGCAAAACGGAACTCGCTCGGGTACTCATCCGACACTTCCCGGATCTGCGCGCCAGTCGGCCGCCGCTCGAACCGTGGCCCATGGCCCAGTTCATCCGCGAACACGTCACACCGGAGCGCCGCGAAGAGTCCGCCGTCCGTCGTCTGCACGATCGCTACGTCCATTACAAGCATCGCCTCGCTTCGGCGAACATCCGCCTCGCGGCCCACGTCGCCAAGCGGTTCCGCCACCACAGCCTCGCGTATACGGACCTCCTGCAAGAAGCCGTTTGCGGCCTTATGCAAGCGATCGACCGCTTCGACGTCAGCCACGGCACGCGCCTCGCGACGTACGCCACGTGGTGGATTCGCCAGACGCTGCAAATCGCGGTCGCCCGTCAGAGCCACTTGGTCAGCCTGTCGCCGCACCACCTTCAGGAACTCGGCCTCCTTCAACAAGAGTCCGAAGCCCTGGCGCACGGCGGCCAACACCTGCCCAGCCCCCAGGAACTTGCGGCGCGAACGGGCAGCAGCCTCGAGCACCTCAACCACCTGCAAACCGCCACCCGCACGCCCGTCAGCCTGAACGCCGTCCTCGACGACGATAGCGATTTCAAGCTCACCGAAGCGATGCCAGACACGCAAACGCTGACGCTCCACGAGAACAACGAACGCCAAGAGGCGCTCAAGTTCCTGATGGAAAACCTGCGTCCCCGCGAACGCAAGGTGCTCGACCTCCGCTTCGGCCTCACCGGCAGCGGCACCCACAGCCTTCGCCAAATCGGTCATCTGCTTCGGATCAGCAAAGAGCGCGTTCGCCAGATCCAGAACCGCGCCCTCGAAAAGCTCCGCGCCAGCGCCGAACGCGTCGGTTGGGAACCGAGCCTGCTCCTCGAGTAGGTTCGACAATCATCGAAAACACCGCCCGAAACGGGGCGGTGTTTTT
Organism: Limnoglobus sp.; assembly: GCA_043780595.1. Taxonomy (GTDB): domain Bacteria; phylum Planctomycetota; class Planctomycetia; order Gemmatales; family Gemmataceae; genus Limnoglobus. Next base: position 30,854 of record JAYWCL010000298.1, on the reverse strand, counting down.
TTGTGTTTCTAGCATGAGGGAATCCGTGCGCGTCGAAATTTGCATGGAATTCGACGCACTCGGCGATGGCGACAGCGAAATGCTGCGCGATCTGGCCATCTCGCTGACGAACCGGCGTTCGTCGGTGACGGTCGCGGAGTGGCCCAACGGTCTCGTTTGCGAGCTGACGATGACCGCGCAACCGCAATATCTGGCGGTCGAAACGATCGACGATGCCATCCGATTCGAGATGAAAAATACCGGCGACTACACGATCCGGTTTCCGCGAACGCCGACCGAAATCGCGAACGCGAAGCGGAAAGCCGAACGGAGGGCAACCTCTTAACGACGAGTCACCGAGCTACGAGGGCTACGAGCCACCGGGCTTGTCCCGGTGGGGGTTGCATCCTCGATGAACAACGTGCGTTCACTTCGTTAAAAGTCTCCCACCGGGGCAAGCCCGGCGGCTCGTATTGCAAAGAGCAGATGCGATCGGAACCGGGGTTACCTACCCGAATTCGCTGCGGAGAGCTAATCTGACGCGGGGCGATTTGCCTCGCACATTACCAGGGAGATATTGCGATGGTCCGTACGTTGTTCGCGTTGGCGGTGGCCTTTGGCACGATGAGTTTTCACGCGGTTGCCGAGGACGAGAAGGACGAGAAGAAGGCCGCGAAACTGTCGGGGGTCTGGGTCCGCGAGGCCGAGGGCTTCGAGATGAAGTTCGCGTTCAAGCCGGAGACGATGACCATTAGTGCGAAGTCGGGCGATAACGGCGTGACCATCGTTGCGAAGTACACCGTCGAGAAAGATGGCACCATCAAGGGGACGGTGACCGATGTCACCGTGAAGGGCGAGTTCCCGAACCCGCCGAAGAAAGGGTTCGAGTTCAGCTTCCAATTCGCAATCGATGGCAAGAAAGCCAAGCTGACCGATTTCAAAGGCGAAGATGCCGAAGGGGCGAAAGCCGTCGTCGAAGGCGAGTACGAATCGAAGCCCGATTGATTGAGTGACGGGACGAGTGGCGAGTTACCACTCATCACTCGCCACTCATCACTTTTTACAATCATCCCACGAACACGCCGCCGGTGAAGCCGCTGACTGCGTCGAAGTCGAATTGTGCGGTCGGCGTGCCACTTGCGGTGATGTTCTTCCCGAGGTAGCTCGTCACGCGGCTACCGGCGGATGCGCCAGAGCCGACCACGAGGTCGGCTTTCGCATCGCCGTCGAGGTCTTTCACTGCCACGCGGATGCCACCGCGACTGTCGACGTTGCCGCCGAAGAAATTCGCGAGGTTCGTTTGCGCGTTCGTGAGCAAGCTCTTGCCGTCGAACGCCAGCACCCGCGGGCCGCCACCGGGGCCGCCACCTGCGATGAGGTCGGCGAAGCCGTCGCCGTTGAGGTCGCCGGCGGTGACGAAGATGCCGTTGCGAAGCGTCTGTTCGAAGGCGAAGAAGTCGCCGAAGATCTTGACGGGTGTGGTGCTGAGAGACTTGCCATCGAAGCCCGCCACCCGTGGCCCGCCGCCGAAGCCTGCGACCACGATCAAGTCGGCCACGCCGTCGCCGGTCATGTCGGCGATGGCCGAGCGTGCGCCACCGCGGAAGTTCACGTCGTCGATCCCGAAGAATCCGGCCACCTTCGGGAAGCTCACCGCCCCGCTATACACATCGACGCGCGGCCCGCCGCCTTCGTCCGGCGTAATCGCGAGGTCCGGAATCCCGTCGCCCGTGACATCGCCCGCAGAGACGTACACGCCACCTTTGAACGAGGCTTCAAACGGTGCGACATCGAACAGCACCGCTTGCGTTTTGCCGTCGAGAATCAGCACGCGCGTCGCAATCCCTGGCCCCGTCCCGACGATGAGGTCGGCGACTCCATCGCGGTTGAAGTCGGCGGTCGCCGTGCGAACGCCACCCGCGAACCCCGAGAACGGGGCGACGGTATAGCGTACCGATTTGTCCGCGTTGAACAGCGTGGCCGAGCCGCCACCGGCATCGGCACCGACTCCGAATTGCGGCACGTTGACGAGCACTTCGCGTTGGGTTGCCGTGGCACCGACTTCGACCGAGCCGATGTCGATCGTTCCGCCGAAGCGACGTGGGCTGAAACCGCGTTGATCGACGACGAGCGTACTGGACGCAGCATTGTTGCCGAAGTTGATCAGTGGGCTGCCAGCAAGTGGGAGGCGGGTGAAGGTCGGGCCGCCGTTGGACTGGAGTGGTCCGAGTAGCGGATCGGCGGCAACGATGTTGGCGTTGACTCCCCCATTGACGAGGTTCGTGTTGGCATCCACGAACGTCAGGAAATTGTTCTTGGAACCCGCGGCGAACGTGCCGCGCACATCGCGGGCCACGGCGTCGGCGGTCGTGTTATTCGCCACGACGCTGTTCGCCAGCGTCACCGTGCCGCCCTCCACGCTGACGCCGCCAGCCCGGTTCGCGGACACGCTGGTGTCCGAGTTGTTGGTGATCGTGGTGTTCACGACCGAGACCGTGCCGGCGTTCGTGTTGATCCCGCCGCCCGCCCCGGTCTGCGCGGTGTTGCCGTGGAACGTGGAGTTGGTGATCGTGATGGCGTTCGCCGCCGAGGAGACGTTCCGCAGACCGCCGCCGAAACCCTGCGCGGTGTTGCCCGAGACTGTGCTGTTCGTCAGCACGACGGTGCCGCTCAGTGCCCCGAGGAAACCGTTGTTGATCCCGCCGCCGTTACCCGTCGTCGCCTTGTTGGTGGCGATCGTACTCGTGTCGACGGTTAGCGCCCCGACGTTGCGGATACCGCCCCCAGATCTGCCGGTCATGTTGTCCACGATAGTGGACCCGGTGACCGTCATGGTCGCAGCGTTCGTGAGGCCGCCGCCGTCTTCGGTCGCGGTGTTCAGCGTGACGGTGCTGCTCCGGATGGTGACGGTGCCGGTGTTGTTGAACACGCTGCCGCCCGCGCCACTCCCTACGCCGCCCGCCGCCGCAGTGCCGCCCGCGATGCCGCCGGTGCCACCGGTCGCGGTGTTCGTGCTAAGCGTGCTGCCGGTGATGGTGATGGTGCCGTCGTTAAAGATCGCCCCACCGAGACCCGCACCGCCACCGCCGCCGCCGCCGGAGCCGGTGGCCGCCGCGCCCGACGACCCGCCGGTGCCGCCGAACGAGCCGCCCGCCCCGCCGGCCTGGTTGACCGCGAGGCTACTGTTGCTGCCGCCGCCGCCGCCAGCACCGAAGCCGCCGGCCCCGCCCGCGCCGTCTTCGCCACCACCACCGCCGCCGCCACCGAAGCCGCCGATCCCGCCGCCGTTGGCGACCGCGTCGTCGTTCTCGCCGCCGCCGCCGCCGCCGCCGCCGATGCCGCCGATGCCGCCGGTGGCTTCATCGCCCGCACCGCCACCGCCGCCGCCCAGACCGCCGGCCACGCCATCGATGTTCACAGCGCTACCGCCCGCGCCGCCGTTCGCCACCCCGCCCACGGCGGCGATGGCGTCGGCCGTGGTCCCGCCGCCGCCGCCGCCCACCTGCCCGGCGGCCTTGCCACTGACCCCGCTGCCGAAGAAGCCGCCGCCCCCTGCCCCGCCGTCGGCGTTGGTGTCCGTGGTGGTGCCGCCGTTGCCGCCCATGCCGCCGCCGCCGCCGCCGCCGCCCGAGTCCGTGCCGGCGTTGTCCGCGCCCACGCCACCGCTGCCGCCCTGGGCCGTGTTGCCGCTCAGCGTGCTGTTCAGGATGGAGACGGTGCCCTGGTTGTAGATCGCGCCACCGGCCCCCAACCCGCCGCCACCACCGCCGCCGTCGTCGCCCAGGTTCGTGCCGCCGTTGCCGCCGCGCGCCAGGCCGTTGCTCAGCGTCACGCCGCTGATCGTCAGGTTCCCTGCGGTCGAGACGTAGAACAGGCGGAAGTTCGGGGCCGCGCCGCCGCGTGCGATCGTCTCGCCGCCGCCCGTGATGATGATGGTACTCGTCACTTCCAGCGCGTTCGGGCCGAACGATGTGCCGCCCATCGTGAGCAGCGAAATCGTCCCCCCGACCGCCGCACCCGCAAACACAATGCTGTCGTTACCCGCCGCCGCGTTGGCATCGGTGACGGCCTGCCGCAGGCTACCGACGCCCGTATCGGCGAGAGTCGAAACCGTAAACGTCGCCGGCACGTCGCGGCACTCAAGGAATTCGACGCCGAGAAACCGTCGGCGTTGCGGTGAGCGAACGCGAGGGGGAGGATTGCGCATTGTGAGCCTCAAAGTAGGGTAGTAACGAAGCAGGTTGGGCAGACCTGCGCGATTGCGTTATCAAACTAAATAACAAATGCGACAAATGCAAATGAAATTTTACAAATGGATCGTTTCGAGTTTCAGGAGTGCGTTGCCACGTGCAAACATCACTCGTCGTTCAAGTCTTTCCAATCGACGTCGAGTTCCTTGGCGAGTTGCTCGAGGTCGGCACCGAGTTTCCGAAGGGTTTTGCGGGCGCGGAGTTGTTCGTCGGGTAGTTTCGATACGGCGAACGGCTTGATCTTGTCGGCTCGATCGCGGGCATCGAGTTCGCCGAGCGCGGTGATGGCGTGGCCGCGAACGACCGGTTCGTCGTCCTTCAGCTTTTCGCACAAAACCGGGATCGCCTTCATGCGGGTTGCGGGCGAACGGCGACCATCGACTTCGAGTACGACTATCGCCCGCGAACGCGCCAGCGGGTCCGGCGATTCCGTTAGCTCGATGGCGCGCAACACTTCGCTCTCGCTGAGCGATGCGCTTCTCGCAGCCTTGAACAGTTCGCCCGTTTCGCGGAAATCGTTTGACGAAGCGCGTGCGCCGCGCGATGGCGCTAAGTAGTACAACCCACCACCGATGACGGCGAGCAACAGGAACACGAACGCGAGGAACGAAGCGGGTTGAAAGAACTTCTCGCCGAGTTCGGGAACGGGTGGCGGGGGCGTCATGGTGTGGCATCCGTGGCAGCAAATCGAGCTTGAATCGCGAGCCAAACTTCGGCAATCACTTTTTGCGTGGCCGCCTGAAGCACCGTTCGCGGGACCATCTTCAACAACCCCGTAACGGCCACGGTGTCGGCCGTCCAGGCGATCTCGGTCGCGTCGTCGATACCGCGAAAGGCGAGTGTTGTATTCGTGGTGCTACTCGCGCCACTGCCTTCCGCGAGCATTTGAAACGTCACCGATCGTTCGGGTTTACGTTCGACGACCCGCAACGTCACGCGCAACGTGCCACTCAGAAACGCCAACTTCGGCCGCTGGTTCCAAGTCGCCGCATCCGCCGTCGCAACGACACTCTCCGCATCCGGCAAACACGCAACGAGAAACGAGGCATCGGACAGCCGCGCGAAAGCGACGGCCAGCGCGGCAGGCAGAGTCTCGAGGCCAGTGAGCATTGTGGGTTACCGTTTTCGCCAGGCTGACACAATCAGTGTACCCGCCGCCACGGTGATTGTGACCAACCACGCGATCCCGGCGGCGACAAACAACCCTGTGTTGACCGCTTCGTGGTAACGAGAATATGCCGCCTGCGCGGGCGTCGGATCGGGGTACGGCGGCGCGATCCCGCTACCCACGCCATGAACAATGATCGCGAAAGTAAGTAGAACCGCAACGGTCAGCAGTCCTGCGGTAAACTTCCACATTTGTGTTCACGCTACCCAGCGATGCAGAGTTTCGAGGCCAGTAAGCATGGGGACAGTATACGGTCGAATCGCTTCGCTGCTTTAATTGTGGCACAGCCTGTGCCACAATTGCTATTCGGTTGGAATCAGGTCTTTTTGGGCCGTCGTCGTTTGGGCGAGTTCGGCTTCCGCATGATCCTCGGCCAGCGTGAGGAACTCGAAAGTGAACGGATCTTTGAGCGTTTCGCGAGCAAGATCGGATGTGATCGCCGGAAGTGCCTTCTGGAAATTCGATACCGCCTTGCCCTTACGACTGTAGCGATTTAGCGTACCAGAGGCGCGCCGCGGGCTGTTTGACTTGCTCCAAAAGTACAACGTTGTGGAACCGCGGGAATTGTGCAGCAGGCTGCTGCACAATTGAGTCGCCCGGATACCAACAAACTCACTCGGCTGTCAGCGCGTCGGCGATTTCGCCCCAGGCTCGGAATGGCTGGAACGGTTCGCGGCGTTGTTTCAAAACATCGGCGAGATACCCGCGCGCGAACCGCAATGCAGCGGGCACGGCGAGGGCGGGGGCGACGTCGGTTGCGCCGTCGCCGGCGAAGGCGACGGTCGCTCCATCGATGGAAAATGACCGCACGATCTTCGCTTTGTCGATGCCCGCGTAGTCGTCGCGGAACGTCGGGTCTTCGGGCATTTCCATCACCAATCGACCGTCGATTAGACGACCGCCGTTGGCGGTAATCGGCAGGTCCACACCCGCCATCGCGAGGAGCCGTTCGATGTACCAGCGGCTACCCGCCGAGGCGACGACGACGCGCCAGCCGCGCTCGCGTAGTTTCGCCACCCGTTGCGGTAAATCGGGTGGCAACCGCATGTCTTTTAGTAAGTCCACCAGTGCCGCTTCTCCCACGGGCACGTACGCGAAGATGTTGCGAAGGGCTTCAAAATGCGTAATCCGCCCGGCGACGCACTCCGACCAATAATCGGGCGCACCGGGCGGATAGAGCCGCGACACGAACAGGTTGTAAAAGTCTTCCCCTGCCAGCGTCCCATCGAAATCGGTGACGAGTACCTTCGTCGTGCGTGCATCGTTCATGCTGTTGAAAATAGCGAATCGAACGCTTACGGGCGCGGTTTCTCCGCGTAATTCAGCAGGTACTTTCGGCGCTGTTCCGCGAACGAACGGAGCGACATTTCCCGTCCTTTACTCGGTTCCGGCGCGTCGGCCGTCGTTCGCGCGAATGCCTCGAACGGCTCGAGTTTCCGCGTATCGATCTTCAGTTCCGCCTCGATCACTTTGCGGTGCAGTGCGACGATCGGGCCGAGGTTGTTCCAGTCCAACGACTTCTCGGCGATGGTCTTCACGTCGGCGAGGTACTTCGCTTTCAGGCTCGGCACCGCGAGGATTTTGCTGCGGAGTGGCTTCCGTACATCGGTCAGGCCGACGAGCGGATCGAGTTCCATTCCACCGCCGCCGGGAGGGCCGAAGCCACCGCCAGGAGGGCGACCGGTGTTGTTCCGCATTTCCTTCCACTGCTTCTTTTGCTCGTCGGTCAGCAGCGATTCCAACTGGGTATCGGTCTCCTTCTGGATTTTGGCGAGTTCCGTTTTCTGTGCGTCGGTCAGTTGCAGGACATCTTGCAGGAAGATCGGAAACAGTTCGCCGGGCTTCGGCATACCGCCTCGCCCACCACCTCCACCAGGCCCCATGCCGGCATGGAACGCTTCATTCATATCGTGGGGGATAAAGTGGAACTTCCCTTTTTCGTCGAGGTAAATGCTATAGTCGCTCGCACGTACCCAGAAGCCGTCGTTGTTGATGAGTACCACATCGAGCGCCAAGAACCAGAGCAGCCCTTCGACATCCAACATCGGCTTCAATGCGTCTTCCAGTTTGTCCGCAGGCGTTTCGTTCAAGGTCTTGCAAAGCTGTATGAGTGCCTTCCACGATTTCGCATCGTCTTTCGACTTGATCTCATAGCGTCGCTTATAGTCGGCGACGTTCTCGCCGAGGTACTCCAGCCCCGCCGCGCCGCCGGGGTTGCCTCTGACTTTCCAGCGTGCGCCTTTGTCGTTCTGGAAGTTTTCCTTCGCAAAATCCTTGTTGAACTGCTGCACGTTCGTGTAGATGCCCCAACTCTCGCCGTTGATGACGACCTTCGCGAAGTTCGCTTTCGGCGCGGGTATGTATTGCCGTGCAATGTGCGAATAAATCACCGTGCTCATCGCGGTCGCATCTTCGTGATTGTTGAGGAGATTGAGCGTCTTCGCGCCGTGGATTCGCTGTTTCGCGTCGGCCATATCGACGGTAAGGTTCATCGAACGCTTCGACCCGGCGCGAACCATCATGTACGACGACATGCCGCGAAAGTGGATGCCAACATTATTGAAAGTCTTGCCATCGACGACGACCTTGGCGGGAACATCGACATCGGTGCCGTGGAAATCTTCGAGTTCCTTCTCCCAGTCGGCGCTCTCGAATTCGATGAAAATCGTTCGCAGAACGGTGGGGTCGTACAGCGTGGCCGTCGCGAAATTCGTGGCATCGGCCGGGTGGACTTTGGGGCCGGGCTTGGGCGTTTCGCCACCGCGACCGAACCCACCCGGCGGGCCGAAACCGCCACCGGGGCCGCGTCGGCCGCCGCCGTCGTTCTTCATCGCTTCGCGCGCCACCTTGCGTTCCGCGGCGTTCAGCCAGCCATCGCCGTTCTTGTCGTGTTCCTTCAGGATTTTCCGCTGTTCGCCGCCCGGCGGGCCGAAGCCACCCGGACCGCCGAACCCCGGCGGCTGCGCCAACGCCGTCGTTGCCGCAAACAACAAAAGCAAGGCAGCCACACGAAACGCTCGCTGTTTCATCATCGTTCCTTCGCAATTTAATGCGCGTTGAAAAGCAGTTGCCTGCGCCTAAACGTACGAAGCGGGTCGGCGAAGACAATTTTGTTGCAGCAGTGGATACCGATGTGGAACGCGAGACGTGCGAAAGCTCTAAATAATACGGGTGGCCCTTGGTAAACCGGTGTAATCGTCGCGATAAATGGCATCGACGCCACTCGGGCTGTAGGTGTAGCGTTCGACGTCGTTGGCGGTCGGCTTCGCTTCGCTCGTGGCCAGCACGACTGCGGCGTCGGCTTCGTCTTTCGCTTCCGCTTTCATGCCGCGAATCAATTCCGCATCGAGGCCACCCGCATCGACGAGCGCTTGCTCGAAGAGGCCAATGCAATCGGGTTCGCCGAGGTTTCGCTGTGCGCCGCTGCTCGACGAGTGCCCGTGGAGCCGCGAAACGAGGGCTTCCAGCAGGAACGGTTTCCGCTCGCGGCGGCAGTATCGCATCGCCCGATCGATCGCGTGCCAACTCGCCACGGGGTCGTTTCCATCGACGGTTTCACTGCGAATGCCGTACGGCAACGCCCGATCCGAGATGCGTTTTTCGCCGTGAACCGAAGCCGCCGGCGTGCTGATTCCCCAACGATTGTTGGTGACGATCATCAGCACCGGGAGTTCGTTGCCGGGCCGCGCGCTCCAGTTCATGCAGGTTTCAAAATCGCCTTCGGACGTGCCGGCATCGCCCCCGCCGACGATGCTAATTCCCTCGCCGCCGTGGCGTTTCTGCACGTGGGCCGTGCCGGGGGCCATCGCGAATTGCACTTCGATCACGCTCGAAACGGGCACGATGTTCCAAGCCGGGATCGCGTAATGGCCGACGAAGTTTCGCCCCATGCTAAATGGATCGGTTGCAGTCATCGCGAGTTGGCGAAAGTGGTCGACCATCGGCATTCCCATGGCCAACAAGATGCCCGCGCTACGGTAGTGGAGGTGCAAGAAATCGAAGGCGGGACCGCGACCTTTTAAGACTTGTAACCCGAGGCAGACGTTGAACGCTTCTTCGCCGGGGCCGCCGATCCAGAAGTAGGCTTCGCCCGATTTGGACATCTTAATCGCACGCTCTTCGAGCGCCCGCGTGCGAATCATTTGGCGATACAGCGTCAGTCCCAGTTCGACCGAAAGTGTCTCGCGCCCCGTCCGCACCACGTGGGGGGCGACTTTGCGGGCCGTCCGCCACAGGGTGCGGGAATCGCTTGCGTCTTCGTCGGTATCCAGCATCGGCAACCCTCCGAGCGACCGGGTGATCGTCGAATTATACCCGCGCCCACACAAATTTCACAATGCAATCGTAGCCGAAACCGCCAGGTTTCCGCCAGACGAGGTTGTTCGGGGTGTAGGTCAAGAAGTGGCTACGAGCCACCGGGCTTGTCCCGGTGGGGCACTCCGCGTGCAAAACGTACGTTCGAGTCGGTGACAGACTCCCGCCGGGATGAACCCGGCGGCTCGTCGTTGTCGTTGACGTTGATGCACTCAGTTCTGCTGGTCGGTTTTCATGTGGCAGTTCTTGTACTTCTTGCTGCTGCCGCAATGGCAGGGGTCGTTGCGGCCGATCTTTGCGCCGACGTTGCGGATCGTCTCGATCTTCTTCGGTTCGCCGCCACTCGCCGCGTTCGCCGATGCGAGGTCGGACTCGACTTGCGCCGACACTTGCGAGGCGCGTGCCCGCATCGCGCTTTCGGCCTGTTGGTGCGATGCCATCGCCCCGGCGTAGTAGGCGCGTTCGACTTGGTCGTCGCCGACGTCTTCGATCTTGAACGCGAGTTCCGTCGTACGGTCTTCGATGCCTTCCCACATGCCGTCGAACAGCTTCATGCCTTCGCGTTTGTAAACGATCTTCGGGTCTTCTTGGGCATAGCTCGATAGTCCGACGGTGCTGCGCAAATGGTCCATCGTCAGCAAGTGGCTCTTCCACGAGCTATCGAGTTGATCGAGAACGAGCCGCCGTTCCATGTCGTGCATTTCGGGGCGGTAACGCAAATCGTAGGCGTTCAGAATCTCATCGCGAACGCGGGTGCGGGTCGAGCCGATCAATCGCTTCGGGTCGAGTTCGAGCTTCAGCGTTTCTTTCGACCACTCGATGAGATCGTTCGCGTCGGCGGCCTCGGCGGCGACGGCACCGCTGAAGACTTCTTCGAGTTTCGCGTCGATTTCCGGGTAATCGACCGCCGGGATCTGCGTCTCGCTGACCTTCAGGAGTTGTTCGAGAATCATCGAACGCGGTTCGGTACGGACGACTTCCTCGGAGATCGCGCTCGATTGGAACCGCTGCATCGCCCAGCCATAAAGGTGTTCGCGGTTCGGGCGGTGCGTCGTCGAGGAGCGTTCGGGCATGTGTGCCGCCATGCCGACGCGGATCGGGAATTCGATGTCCTTCTGGCGATACGCTTCGCGGACTTTCTGGTGGAGCAGCTTCGTCAGTTCGTTCGCTTCTTTGTCGTCGACTTCGCTCGATTCGATCTTCAAGCCGAACTTCACGCGCGCCCAGTCGGCGAGCGATTCGGGGCCGTAATTGCGGTCGAGGAAGCGCTGGCCGTCGGACAAATCGATTGCCTTGACGGCTTCGCTCGCACCGCCCAGCAAGTAATCGCTGAGGTTCTCGCGGCCAATCGCCTTGAGGTCGGCGGCACTGACTTTCATGCCGAACCGCGACGTGGCGACTCGTGCGAGTTCGTTCCATTTCCAGTCTTTTTCGTCGTCGTCGAGGCTGAGGTTTTCGTCCATCGCTTCCTGGATAAACACCGGTGCCATGTTCAGGGCTTTGTCTTGGGCGGCCTGTTTGGCTTCCTCAAAATTGCACCCGCGGAAGTCGCTGGCTTCGAATTCGACGCCGAAGCGAGTGGCGGCAAAGTCGGCGAAACTGCCGGTGCCGTAGTCGGCGGCGGCGTAGCGCGCGACCGCGAGGCGGATCTGCGCGTCGATCATCGTCAGGAGCATCGCACGCGGGTTGCCGCCATCGAGTACCGCCTGCCGCGCGGAGTACGTTCGCTTTCGCTGTTGGTCCATCACCTCGTCGTAGTCGAGGAGGTTCTTACGTTGGTCGAAGTGATATTCTTCGACTTTCCGCTGCGCCTTTTCGATTTGCCGCGAGAGCATTCCAGACTCGATCGCTTCGCCGTCTTTGAGGCCGATCAGCGGCGAGTTCATGAGCCGCATCATCCGTTCGCCGCCGAAGAGCCGCATCAGTTCGTCTTCGAGGCACAGGTAGAATCGGCTGCTGCCGGGGTCGCCCTGTCGGCCGGCGCGACCGCGTAGCTGGTTGTCGATCCGTCGGCTTTCGTGCCGCTCGGTGCCGACGATGTGCAGCCCGCCCAACTCGGCGACTTTCCGCCCCTCTTCCTTCATCTTTTCTTTTTGGTCGATCTCGCCGACGGTCAGTTTCCAGATTGCATCCGGCACTTCGAGTCGCGTCGGGTAGAGCGGTCGGCTATCTTCGTTCTTGAGTTGCTTCAACCGCGCCCAAGCGAGCGTTTCGGCGTTGCCACCGAGGATGATGTCGGTGCCGCGCCCCGCCATGTTCGTCGAAATCGTCACCGCGTTCATGCGGCCCGCTTGTGCCACGATCTCCGCCTCGCGCGCCACGTTCTCGGGCTTCGCGTTCAAAAGTTCGTGCTTCACGCCGCGCCGTTTCAGCAGCGAGGACACTCTCTCGGACTTCGCCACGTCGGTCGTGCCGATGAGGATCGGGCGGCCCGAACGATTGACTTCGACGATGTCCGCGACGACGGCATCCCACTTGTCTTTTTCGGTCTTGTAAACCAAGTCCGGTTCGTTGACGCGGTGCAGCGGGCGGTTCGTCGGCACGGCGACGACATCGAGATGGTAGATCTTCCAGAACTCGTTCGCCTCGGTCATCGCGGTGCCGGTCATGCCGCCGAGTTTGCCGTATAGCTTGAAGAAGTTTTGCAGCGTGACGGTAGCCAGCGTCTGGGTTTCCTGCTTGATTTTCACGCCTTCGCGGCGATGTTTCGCTTCGACCGACTGGTGCAGACCATCGGACCACTGGCGGCCAAACATGGCGCGGCCCGTGAATTCGTCGATGATGATGATGCCGAGTTCGTTGTTCTCCCGTGGGTCCGGGGCGATCATGTAATGCTTATCTTTGTGGTACAAGTGGTGCGCCTTGATCGCGTTATCGATCAGGTGCGGCCACTCCATGTTCCCCGACGTGTAGAACGATTCGACGCCCGCCAGCCGTTCGGCTTCGCGCACGCCGAGGTCGGTGAGGTGGGCGGAGCGTTCCTTTTCCTTGATCTCGAAGTAAATCCCGCGCGGCACATCCTTGACCTTCTCGGGGTCGAGCGTACCGACGATCGGCATGTTATCGCCTTCGGTGCCCGTCAGAGTCGATTGCCCGCTCGCCTTCATCTCCTGTCGGGCTTTGCGTTCGAGATCGGTCAGCTTGCGCACGATCTCGTCGGATTTTTCGTAGTTGCGGATGTCGGTGTACGCCGGGCCGGAGATGATGAGCGGCGTACGGGCTTCGTCGATGAGGATGTTGTCGACTTCGTCGATGATCGCAAAGTTCAACGGCGTTCGCTGGCACTGGCGGTAGTACGGGTCGTATTTTTCATCGTCGAAGCGCGCGGGCTTCATATTGTCGCGCAGGTAGTCGAAGCCGAATTCGGAGTTGGTGCCGTACGTGATATCGCACTCGTAAGCGACGCGGCGCAGCCCTGCGTCCATGTCGCTTTGGATGTACGCCGCCGCCACGCCGAGCGCGTGATAGATCGGCAACATCCATTCGCAGTCGCGTCGGGCGAGGTAGTCGTTCACGGTAATCACGTGAACGCCCTTACCTTCGAGTGCGTTCAAGTATGCGGGCAACGTGGCGACGAGGGTTTTGCCTTCGCCGGTGACCATCTCGGCAATGTTGCCTTTGTGCAAGATCGCACCGCCGACCATCTGCGTATCGTAGTGGCGCATCCCCTTGCTGCGGTGCGCGGCCTCCCGACATGCCGCGAACGCCTCGGGCAACAGGTTTTCGAGCGTTTCGCCCTGTTTCAGCCGTTCGCGGAACTTGCCCGTCTGCGTTTTGAGTTCGTCGTCGCTCAGCGCTTTCATCGAATCTTCGAGCGCGTTAATGCGTTCGAGCGTCGACCCGGCGACGATGGTGTGCGCGCCGGCATTCTTGGGCCGATGGTAGCCGAGGTTCCGAACGGTGCGATCGTTCGCCGTGCCGAACAGCCGGGAGACTAGCCCTAAACTCCCTTCGACAAACGAGTTGAGTTTGTCGCCGAGCTTCTCGAGAATACCCGCTTCCATCTTGGTATCGGTCGCCATGGTCGAAAACCTCGCCGCGACAACGCGCGGTAGCACATCGGTAAACGGTCTGCAAGACGTCAGTGTAAGAATGTCGGGGGTAGGCGGTCAATACAAACCGCAAACCCGCTACGACCCGCCTGCTGAGGAATGGACAGGAAACGGGCAGAAACTCGCCGCGAACTCGCATCTTGTGCGGCGACCGAGAGATGTTGTTTTCGACGGGGTCCGGGCGGTGGCTACTTGTGGCAGGGTTCCAATCGCGGCGATTTTGGGTAGCAGGGAATGATTCCACCACTTACCCACCCACCCATCCCTGGAATCATGCCGCATTCCGGAATCAACCGAACACACCAACGACTTACGTCCGATTTCGATCATCTGGAACCCGCAGAAAACTAAAGTTTCGGTGGCTCGTCGCTATTGAAATTTCACAGTTCGCTCGTCGCATTGGTCGTATCGGCTTCGAGATATTTCGCGCCGAGTAGCCAGAGGGTGCCGCCGACGACGATGAACGCGGTCATGATCGCGAATGCGGTTTGCAGGTCCGCGAGGTCGGCGACGGCACCGATCAGCGTCGGCGAAATCGCATCGCCGAGCAGGTGAATGACGAGGATGTTAATCGCGAATGCCGTGGCGCGCTCATCCGATTTCGTGACGTTTGCCAGAATCGTGAACGCTGGCCCCGTGTGCAGGAACAGCCCGAACACGCAGAGGAAGATGCACAACCACCCCCACGGCAGCGGCGCGTAGAGCAGGCCGAGGTAACTCGGGATCGCGAAGAACGCCCCGGCGGCGATGACGAGGAAATACGCCCCGCGCACGCGCGGTCGGAGCCATTCTCCCAACACCGCCCCAACGGCGGTGGCGGTGATGCCGCCGAGAACGATCATCGCACCGAGGATAATCGTGAGGTCTTCGGCCTTCGGGGAATCGGCCGTCGTGGCGAGCGTGTAAATCGCTTTTGCATGTTGGATCGATTCCGCTTCGGTGAGTCGGGTGGCGATTTCCTTGCGCAGTTCGGTGTAAGTTCGCGTGTTACCGTCGGCGAGCGGTCGGAGTTTCTCCGCAACTGCCATCGGTACGTCACCGCCGTTCGGTTTCACTTCGGAGAGCTTTGCGATCACCTCTGCCGTCATCGCGAATTTCGCTTCGCGCTGGAACAAGTACACCGGTGCCCACGCCGCCACGCCGCCGATGACGAAGGTGATCGCGGTCATGCCCGCACAGCAAAACACGAACGAGCGATTCTTCTTCAACCCTGCGAGTACGGCTTTGTAGCTAGGCCCATTCGTGCCACCGGTTCGCGGCGGGCGCGGCGATTCCTTCTGAAAAAAGCAGACCAAACCGAGGAACAGCCCGGAGAAGGTGAACAGAAACGCAGGCCGCCAGTCGTCGAATGCGCCGGAGATTTTCGCCCCGATCAGGAAGCCGAGCGCACTGCCAACGGGGATCGCCATGTTGAAGAGTGCCATCACTTTGCCGCGTTTGCTGTCGGGGTACATGTCGGCGAGCATCGCGGCCGCCACCGGGCCGTATGCACCTTCACCAACACCGACGAGACAGCGCGTGAACAGCAGCATCGCGTAGCCCTGCGCCAGCCCCGATGCGCCACTCGCGATGCTCCAGAGCGTGACGCCGACGCCGAGGATAATCCAGCGTCGGGCGCGTCGGCCATCGAGCCAGCCGAAGATCGGCGAGCAAATCATGTACGCCGCCATGAATGCGCTGGTGAGCAGGCCGACCTTGAGTTGCGCGTTCGGATCGCCGGGGGCGAACAGCGTGCCATCGAGTTGCATTCGCGGCAACACGGCGGACAAAACCTGGCGGTCGATATAGTTGAAGAGATTGATCGCGATGAGCAGAACGAGATAGCGGTTCGCGTGCGGCACCGCGACGCCGCCCGGCGGCCAACCGCGTGCCGTCGAACTCGCAGGGTATGCCGCCATCGCCGCCTCCCATCGCCTGTGGCTTTCCGTTAAGATGAACGCTACGGTACGATAATTGCGAATGAATGTCGATAACGGAACCCATACTCCAGCAGGTTCGCGAAATGTCACCCGACGAGCTACAAAAGCGGTTCACCGACGAGATCGAAAAGCGTGCCGTCGACGATAAATACATCGACGGCAACGAAGAGCGCGAACTGCTACAGATTGCGCTTCAGCACGGTTTCCCGACCGACTGGGCACGCAATTTCTTAGTCGAAGTCTGTCGCAAACGCGGTTATGCCATCGAGGCCGCCATCGTGCAACTCGTGCGGGAACGCCTCCGTTCGGCGACATTGTCCGATGGCCGCATCGATTGGCGCGGGTTCAAAAGTGTCGTTGCGGAAGCGAAGCTCGCCGTTGCCGGGACGAGCAAAACCGAGAGCGAAATCCGCAAGCTCGTGGTGACGACGATGGAAGACACCGGCCTCAACCGCGTGAAGACCGGCTGGCTCGGGAACTGGTACCGCAAACTCAAACGCGACGTGGGCGCGTGAGTTACTTCCCTTTCGATGTGGCTTCGGGCGCGGCTGTGGACCGATGCTTGAGAAGTGCGATTTCCGCTTCAAGCCGATGCCGTCGAGCCGAGAGAAGTTCCTGCTTACCGACGACACCTGCCGCAACTCTCGCCGCTACTGTGTTCTCTAGGCTTTTCTCCGACGCGACCGACCAGACGAGCCAGATTTCCAGTTGATCCTTTGTGAGAGCATCCGGCGCGGCGGCGATAATCGCATGAATTGCCTCGTTGCGAGCATAGAGTGTATTCATTTCAAACGTACCGAGTTCGATCAACATCACGTTACGCTCGTACTGTTCGAGCGCCGTGTTGAATCTCGCTTTTTGCAGCTTCACGAGCGGTTTGTCCGTTTCGGCGATGGCGATCTGCGACTTACCCTTCGGCAGCGGCAGTTTGCTCGCGTCGGCGGCTTTGATCTCCGGAAACGCGGTTACGTCGTTGTCGTCGGCGGCAATGGCCGACACGCCGAACGCGGCCAGTGCGAGTGCCAGAACGATACCATTTACGAGACGCATGATACGATCTCCAAAGTGAGAGGACGCCGAATCATTCGGCCAGATGAGTGTACTCGCAATCATTATGCAAACGCAAGCAATCGCGAGAACCATAGAATTCGCACATGATCTACTTGGACCACAACGCGACGACGCCACTTTTGCCCGAGGTGATGGAGGCGATGCGTCCGTTGATGACGGAGGCGTTCGGCAATCCGTCGTCGTCGCACGCGGCGGGGCGGCGTGCGCGGCAGTCGCTCGAAGATGCCCGCGAAACGGTGGCGAATTGTTTGGGCGCGTTACCCGAAGAAGTGATCTTCACCAGCGGGGCAACCGAGGCGAACAACCTCGCGATCTTCGGACTATGCGGCGAACCGCCGGGGGCGCTGTACTCGACCGTCATGGAGCATCTCTGCGTCGTCGAACCGCTGAAGCAGCTTGCGAACAAGGGATATTCCGTGACGTGGTTGCCCGTGAATTCGCGTGGGATTGTGGACACGTTTCCGGTTCCACGCACGGCACGCCTCGTTTGTTTGCAACTCGCGAACCACGAGACGGGTGCGATCCAACCGGTTCCTGCGTTCGTGAACCTTGGGGTGCCCGTTCACTGCGATGCGGCACAGGCGGTGGGGAAAATCCCCGTATCATTTCGCGCGCTCGGTGTCACCGCGATGTCGCTCTCGGCACATAAGTTTCGCGGGCCGAAAGGCATCGGCGCGCTGATCCTGAAAAAGGGCACGAAGCTACAACCGCGTGCGTTCGGCGGCCACCAACAGCGCGGCCACCGCCCCGGTACCGAGCCGGTGCCGCTCGCCGTCGGCATGGCCGTCGCACTGCAACACGCCGTCCGCACGATGGCTGACACCGCATTGGCACTCGCGCAACTTCGACTGCGATTCTTGGC
Organism: Limnoglobus sp.; assembly: GCA_043780595.1. GTDB lineage: Bacteria > Planctomycetota > Planctomycetia > Gemmatales > Gemmataceae > Limnoglobus. The sequence continues at coordinate 13,239 of JAYWCL010000298.1, read as the reverse complement.
GAAACTGAAAGACGCCGCGGTGCCTTTCGTCGTCAACGGGCCGTTACCCGGCGATGCCGATTCGCTGCCGACGACGCTGAACGTGTCGTTCCCCGGCTGCCGTGCGGACATATTGTTAATGGCACTCGACCTCGTCGGCGTCGCCTGTTCGACCGGCTCCGCCTGTTCGAGTGGCAGCTTACTGCCATCGCCCGTACTCACCGCAATGGGCGTGCCGGACGACGTGTTGCTATCGGCGATGCGATTCAGCTTCGGTGAAACGACGACCGTCGCGGATGTCGACGCCGCCACCGAGCGAATCGCCGAATGCGTTTCGTTCCGGAATTAGCCGCGACGCGCAGGCTTTGCGAAGCGGAGCGCGAGTGCGAATGGGTGAAGCGCACTCGCTCCGCTACGAAGACTCCGCGTCGCGGCTAATTCTGAAGCGCGCGGCGAATTCTTTCTACTTACTGAGGTATCGCGATGCGAATCTTCCGTTTCTGGACTGCTTTCGGAGTGTTGCTGATGGCGACTGCCACCGGCCTGTCAGTCGAGTTTCCGGCTGCGGCGGCGTTGCCCGTGCGGGCGGAGTTTCCGGACCCGTTGACAGCGTTCGACGGCAAGAAAATTGCCACTGCCGAGGAATGGAAAACGGCGCGACGACCCGAACTGAAAGCGCTGTTTCAAAAGTACATGTACGGGCGATTGCCGCTGGCCCCGAAGGGAATGCGCGTGGTGGTGCTGCATCAGGACGATCGCGCGTTCGGCGGAAAGGGCACGCTGCGCGAAGTCGAATTGCAGTTCGATTACAACGGAGAAATTAACCCGACGCCGATCCGGTTGATGATCGCGTTCCCGAACGAGCGCAAGGGGCCGGTGCCTACGTTCGTCGGCCCGAACTTCGCCGGCAACCATGCGTATTCGAGCGATCCGAAGATTCGCATTCCGGACGTTTGGATGTATCCAAAACCCGTGGGGGTGAAGGCGAACAAAGCGAGCGAAGCGGGGCGCGGAACGGAACCGGGCGTGTGGCCGTTGGAACTCGCGATCTCGCGCGGGTACGCCGTCGCCACGTTCTATGCGGGGGACATTCAACCGGATCGGCCGAATGTGCAAGAAGGCTTTCGCGGCACGTTACCGAAGACCGAAGTGGCGGGCGATGAGACGGCAACGATCATGAGTTGGGCGTGGGGCGTGCATCGTTGCGTCGATTATTTGACGACCGTACCGGAGGTCGACGGTAAGCGAATCGCGGCGGTGGGACATTCGCGATTGGGAAAAACCGTGCTGCTGGCGGCGGCATTCGACGACCGCATCGCGCTGGCGATTCCGCACCAAGCCGGTTGCGGTGGCACGGGGCCGAGCCGCCACGCCGACCCGAAAGCCGAGACGGTCAAGCGAATCAACACCTCGTTCCCGCGCTGGTTTTGTGGCAACTTCAAAGCCTTCAACGAGGCACTCGATAAACTCCCGTTCGACCAGCATTGCCTTGCGGCCATCTGCGCCCCGCGACCGGTGCTGTTCACGAATGCCACCGAAGACGAATGGGCGAACCCGAGTGGGCAGTTCGACATGCTGAAACGTGCGACGCCGGTTTACAAGTTACTCGGTGTCGATGGGCTGTCAGTAACGGAAATGCCGCCACCCGGCACGCTCGCTAAAAGCCGCCTCGGTTACTTTATCCGCACCGGAAAGCACGCGATGACGACCCCCGATTGGCAGGTGTACCTGGAATTCGCGGACGAATGGCTGAAGTAACGCAAATCGGTTCGGTCACGGCTTCGCGTCGGTGGCCCAATTGATGCCGTGCTTCAGGAGTGTCTCGAACGCGGGCTGCGCGAAGTCGTCCGCACTTCCGAGGCACGTATAGAAAACGCGACCACGGTTCGCGGCCTTCTCGCGGACCCAGGCGAGCGGTTCCGCGGGGTGGTCGCCGCACCGGCCCGTCAGCAACACGACGGCGTCGTTCGCGAGCGGATTCGACTTGTACAACCACGACGGATACTCGACCGCCTCAGCGGGCCAACCTTGCAGTATCGGGTGGGCCTTCGCGGTCGCGCTGGCGATTTCGACCTTGGTTTTCAGTATATTCGGGTAGTGCCCTTTATATTCGCAGCCGAGAATCTCTTTGTCGAACGCTTCCCACATTGTCACGCCGTCGGGTAGTTTTTCCCCCTTGCGTGGGGCGAAGGCATGGCTACTCGTGCGGATCGCGATCACCGGTTTGCCAGCCAGCACGAACCGCTTCACCGCCTCGAGTTCCGCCGTCAATAGTGGCTTGCGGCGCACGCTTAATAGCATCGCGTCGGCGGTGTTCAGCAGTTCGATTCCGGGCAAGTGGTGCTTCACTTTGGCATCGGCGAACACGAACGACACGCGGTACGTTTGCCCGAGTTGTTTGCGTGCGAATGCGGGTAGCGTCCGTTCGGTTTTGTACTCGTCCTCGGCGGCGAGAATCACCAGATGTGGTCGCGTGTCGGCCTTGAAGCGGAACTCGTTGCCGCCGAGAAAGTCCGCACTCGTCACCGTCGGGCACCAGTGTCTCTCGATGTGCTCGACGACCAAATCGGTACCGGTGAAGTGGCTGACGAACGGCGCTTTCGCGGGGTTATACATCGTGTCGGTCATGTCGCGAACGAGCACGACATTCAGCCCCTGCTGCGTCAGTTGGCGAATCGCGAACGGCCGGCCGAGCACGCACATGTTCGTGTGAACGCCCATAATCGCGACGTTCTCGATGCCGCGTTGCTTCATGAGGTAATATGCCTCCGCCGAATCGGTAATCGCGTCGCCATCGACGATCTTGAGCGCATCGTGTTGGTGGCTCCAGGCGCGATAGTTCTTGACCGTCTCTTCGCAACCGCCGTCGGAATCGTCGATCGGCAGCGCCGCTTCCTTCTTCGGGTCGAGCTTGCACCAGCGTTCGAGTGGCACCTTCGGTTCGACTTTCGGCGCGCTCATCGCAAGTTTGCGGCCAGGGTGATCTTTGTAAAACTCCATGGTGTCGCTGGGGCAGTGGATGATGAGCGCGCCCTTCTTACGGGCCGCGACGATCAACTCGTTCATTCGCGGGGCCAACTCGCCGACCCGTGCCGTCGCACCGGGGCACCAATGTTTGTCCCACATATCGCAAACGACGATCGCCGTCTTCTTCGCGTCCCAGTTCGTCGGCTTCACCTGAATGTGATACCGCCCCGACGCCGGTTCCGTCTCCGTGCGACTACGCGAATGGAGCGCGAACGACTCCGGCGTCTCGGCAACCAACGGCCCCACCCACACCGCAGCCAACAGCAACGCAACGACACGTATCATAGCACTTCTCCATACGAGTTGGTTTCGCCCATTTCCTGCCGTGCTGTCAGTTTGCGAAAATCCCGGTGACCAGCAGAGCCAAGCCGTGAAAGAGGGCTGTCGGCACCAGCAGTATCGCGACCAACACCTTGAGAACCCTCGGCCAACCGGGGCGGCTCTGCGGTGCCAGTGCTCCCAGTACCAGCATGTCGAGGAACAGCACGACCGAGAGGTAGGGCAGTATGTGACGGGCGACATATCCGCTTCTTTGCAGGGCATCGACCACGTCAGGTGCTGGCCCCCATCTCTCCGATAGTCGGGCGTCATAACCTATGATGAGGTAGTACACCACCCAGCCGATGGTCAGAAGCCCCAGCGCGATGATGGGCCACTTCCGCGAACCACGGTAGTCGTTGCCAGCGTCAGGAAGCGGGTCCATAAAAACGAGCCTTGCGGGAAATTAAGCGTTCATGAACGTGGGCGAACGTCCCTTCGACACCCTACACGATCTTCCGCAATTCCATCAGCAGGCGGTCGATTTCGGCGTCGGTGCCGACGGTGATGCGTAGGCCGTCGTAGTTGTTGTAGTTCATGTAACGGACGAGGATGTTTCTGGATTTCAGGGCTTCGTAGATCGGCTTGTGGGGGCGGTCGGTGCGGCGGCACCAGAGGAAGTTGGCGTGGCTCGGCGTGACTTGGAAACCGAGCGAGGCGAGTTCGGCGTGCATTCGGCCGCGCGTGGCCACGATCTTCGCGCGGACATCGGCGAAGTACATCGGGTCTGCGATTGCGGCCGTCGCGGCCACGAGGCTGAGTGCGTCGCAGTTGTACGAATCCTTCACTTTGGTCAGTTCGAGAATCGTGGCGGGGTCGGCAATGGCCATGCCGAAGCGAATGCCGGCGAGCGAGTACGACTTGCTGAAACTGCGCGTGACGATGAGGTTCGGGCAGGTTTTTAAGAGAGAAATGCCGTTCCACTCGGCGAAGTCGCCGTACGCTTCATCGAGGACGAGCGGCCCGCCGACTTCGTTCGCCAGCCGTGCCACTTCGCTCGGTCGTAAACAGGTACCCGATGGCGAGTTCGGATTCGCGAGGAACGTGAGGTTCGCGCCCGACTTTGGCCACGGCTTCGGCAGTTGCCAATCGTCGGTGAAGCGCACCGACTCGAACCGCGCACCCTGGATCTGTGCGAGCGTTTCGTAAAGGATGTAACTCGGCGTCGGCGATACGATCAGGCCGCCTTCGGGAACGAAGGCACGGGTGAGGATCGTGAGGATATCGTCCGAACCGTTGCCGACGAGAATCGCGTCGGGATCGACGCCGAGAATGCGACCGGCGACCTTGCGAAATGCCTCGCCGCTCGACTGGGGATATTTGCGTAACGTGTTGCCGGTGAGTGCGGCGCGAATGGCATCGAACACCCGCGGCGACGGCGGGTACGGGTTTTCGTTCGTGTTGAGTTTGACGATGTCGGTCGCGTTGAGCTGCTCGCCCGGCACGTAACCGGCCATCTGGCGGACGTTGTCGCGGAATCCGTTCATGGCTCTTCCTCCCAGGGGTACGACGAGGAACGTCTAACCCTGGGCTATCAGATGCAACCCCGTTGGGGTAAGAATTGGCTATGCATTTACCCCAAACGGGGTTCTATCTTTTAGCCCAGGGTTAGACGCTTCGTCGTACCCCTGGGCGAATGGCAAGGCCTACTTCTTGACCGGAATCGGCGACGGTGGGGTCGCGACGACCGGTGGCGCGACTCCGGCGGCGATTGCGGCCGCGGCGGCGGCAGCGGCGGCGGCCGCGGCGATCACTTTCTCGGGCTTGGGCTTCGGGCGGGCGGCGGGGCCGTTGTCGTTCGCGCGCTGTTCGACGCTCGCGGCATGGCCGGTCAGGCCTTCCTTTTTCGCGAGGTAAATGACGTCTTCGGCGATGTCCTTCAAACCGTTGCGGGTGAAGCGCAGCACGCTCGTTCGCTTGCGGAAATCGTTGGAAGTGAGGCCGCTGCTGAAGCGTGCCGTGCCCGATGTCGGGAGCACGTGCGACGGGCCAGCGGCGTAGTCGCCGACCGCCACGGGGCTGAACGGACCGAGGAAAATCGCACCGGCGTTGTCGATCTCTTCGGCGAAGCCATCGGGGTCGCGGGTCTGAATGTGCAGGTGTTCGGGTGCCAGTGCATTCACGCACTCGATCGCGGAGGCTTTGTCCGGTGCCAGCACGAACGCCCCGTAGCGCTCGAACGATTCTTTCGCCAAGTCGCCGCGCGACAGCTTCGCGATCCGTTTGTTCAGGGCTTCTTCGACTTCGCCGAGGAGCGGTTCGTACCACGTCACCAAGATCGGCACACCGGGGGCGTGTTCGGCTTGCGCGAGAAGGTCCAATGCCACGTACGCGGGGTGGGCAGAGTCATCGGCGGCGACGACGATTTCGCTCGGCCCGGCGATGCAATCGATCGCCACTTGGCCATAGACGTACCGTTTGGCGAGCGCGACGAACTGGTTGCCCGGTCCGACGATCATCTCGACGGGCTTGAGGCCCTCGACGCCGTACGCCATCGCGGCAATCGCCTGCGCCCCGCCGATGCGGTACACCTCGGTGATGCCGAGTTCGTGGCAGGCCGCGAGCATGTCTTTGTTGTACGCGCCCGTGTCTTTGGGCGGCATACAGACGATGATGTCCTTCACGCCCGCCGACTGTGCGGGAACGATCGTCATCAGCAATGTGGAAGGATAAGCGGCCGCGCCACCGGGACAGTAGACGCCGACGCGGCTCATCGGGCGATAGCGCATCGACAGTTCGTGCTGCCCAGACACGCGCAATAGGGCGTCTTGGTGCAACAATCCCGACTGGAACGAATCGACGTTGTAGCGGATGCGGCGAAGCACATCGAGGTATTCCGGGGCCGCCGCCGCGTGGGCTTCGGCGATCTCCGAAGGCTTCACGCGGATGGCGTCGGCCTTCAATTTGACCTTGTCGAGTTGCTCGGTGTACTGGAGAACGGCGGCGACGCCTTTGGCCTTCACATCGAGGCAGATGCGCTCGACGGCTTGCGTCGGCGTTAGGGCTTCGCCGAACACGGCGAGCGTGAGCTTCTTGCTTTGGGGAGTGGTGATTTCGGAATCGGGCCGGAACTGATCGCGGAGTTTCGCGAGTTGCGAATTCGCGTTGTTCGCCGTTAAGTCAATACGACGAATTTTCAAAGCACCCATGTCTGGACTACCTCGTACCTCGGGCGGATTGGTACCGTATCCGGGTTTCGTACGACGTGGCGGTAGCGTCGGTGAAACCGATTCGCTCCGTAGTACGTCATTGTAATTTATACAAAAATTGTCGTCGAACCGCAACATTTCCATCGAAAATCGCTGCCGATCTCGAGTGGCATCTTGTGATTTCGCAACGGCTTGCGACGATTATGCCGAATGCATATCGCGAAGGGTGTCAATCCGATGCTTTTTTCCTACGGGCTGCCCAGCGAGCGACGAACGTTAGGCTGCCGATCGCCGCTAAGCCAACCGCCGCCATCACCCAACGCATCGGCCCCGTGAAGGCGGCACGGTCGGGGCCATCGGCGATAGAAACCGTTTCGACGGCCACGGGCGGAACGGTGAACGTCGTCTTCGCGGTGTGCCCGGCCCCAGCATTCACGCGGACCTCGTACTTCCCCGCGAGTGGGGCATCGAATGTCCAGACGCCGTGAACGTCGGTTTTCCCCTCGAAAATCAGCACATTGGCCGCGTCGAAGACCGTCACTTTCGCAGCGGGTGCAGGAGTGTCGTCGTCGTAATACGTCTCGATGGTCACTTTACCATCGAGCAGTTTGACGTCGATCCCCACCGCGTGCGCCTGCGCCACCGATGCGAACGCCAGACAGATTGCCATTACCGCTAGGAATCGAATCACGGCAAAATCCCCTGAAAACGAACAATCCAGAGTGCATTTTACGAGATTGTCGCCCCGATCGGAATGGCGGCGTCTTCCAATTGCTCGCGGGTGAGGCGTTCGACGACGGCGCGGGGGTACGACGCCGGCCGTGGCGTCGGGACTGGCGGAGCGGACGTGGAGCGTGGCGGAATTGCTGGAACAGATCGGCGGGTGAAGGTAAGATGAGGCTTCAGAGAGAACCCGAAGCCACGATTTTTCAGGCCGAACACATGCGCGAACCATTCACTTTAGCCAATCTGAGGAGGGTACTCATCGCATTGTTGATTGCGCCCTTTGCCACGTCGATTGTTATGCTGATTGACAATTACTTCAGGTTTAATGAGCCTATGTTCGTGTACGTATACTTTGTGGCTATCGCCTGCATGTCGATGATTTCCGTCCCGTTTGGCTTGCTCCTCTTGATCCTCTCCCGGTTCGGATTGCTGCCCCGCACGTACTTGTACGTCTCGCTGATCGGGTCGTCGGTAGTGGCGATCCTAATTCCAGTTACCATCGAGGCCATTTTCTTGTCCCCACGCCATTTGTGAGCAATGCCAAGCCAAGACAGTACCAAAATTACGTATTACATTTTACGAGATTGTCGCACCGATCGGAATGGCGGCGTCTTCCAATTGCTCGCGGGTCAGGCGTTCGACGACGGCGCGGGGGTACGTCGTCTCGAAGCCGTGGCCGGTGCGTTGCCACTCTTCGAGCGTCACCGGCGCGACCGTGCAGGCGTCGCTCGGTTCGTAGCCGTTGAGGCGGCGTTGGAGCTTGTGGATCCCCGTCCCGAGCGGTTTCACCACGAATGGGAAGAAACAATAGTCGGTCATTTGGCCGGTACTCGGGCTGATCGCGAACAGGCTCACACCCGCAACGATCAAGCGCGGCGACACCTGATATTCGTGCGGTTCGAGGTCGAGTTCTTCCTTCAGTTCTCGCACGAGCGCCCGTTCTGGCGACTCGCCTTTTTCGATCATCCCGCCCGGCAAACGCGGCGATTCATCGTCCGGACTCAGCGTGAACAGCACCGCATCGACCTCGCCATCGACCGAACGCAACGGGATAATCGCATGGGCAATCCGCCGCACGCGATGCGCCTCGGGGTGCGCGGGAAACGAAGCCATACGCGACTGCCTTTCGGGTCGATTCTCAACGAACGCATCGAAATATCTCACGTAATTCTACGACACTTTTGGGTAGTGGCCCAAGTGAATGTAGAGCACGCGGCTCGCGTGCTAATTTTTCAGCACGCGAGCCGCGTGCTCTACCCGCGTGCTAATTTTTCAGCACGCGAGCCGCGTGATAATTTTTCAGCACGCGAGCCGCGTGCTCTACATTCGGCGCGCTTACGCCGGGCGTGAAACGCCTGCATTTCAAGACAGCCAACAAAATAGCGCAACTTCAAAACTTGCGCGTCGGGCTAACAATCCGATCTTTCCGGGGCTTACGCGCGATCTGGCTCGATTGGTTTTTCCGGCGTAGGAACTTCGACGGCATCGAGCGCACGGGCGCGTCGTGGCTTCGCGATGGGCGGACTCGGCTGCATACGGCGAATCACTTTCCAGCCCAAAAATCCGCCGAGGAGTAATATGGGGAGCCAAGGTGCGATCGATACGACGACCAAAACGGCGTTGCGACCGAACCGCAGCAACGACTGATACGATGTGGAAAAGGCGTCGGTGATGTCGCTGCCGAATGTCGGTGCGGTGGGCGGGACGTAATCTTGAATTTCGCGAACCATCAGGTTGATCGTCGAAAAACTCGTGACCGCCGCAAGATACTTCAACCGACCCTCCGCACGTTCGATTTCGCCGCGATTCTTGACGATTTGATCGCGGATTTTCAGCACGTCATCGAGTCGGACCGCCGCTTCCTTCAATAACTTGTTGAGCACTTCCTCCTCGGCCTTCATGTTCCGCAATCGCGCTTCGAGGTCGAGGAATTCTTCGGTGACGTCTTCGGAATCGGACGAATTGCGTACGAGTGTGCCGAGCTTCGCGATCGCGTCGATCGCATCGCGAAACGTATCGACCGGCACTTTGATCGTCCAACTGCACGACCGTCGATCGCCGACTTGGCCGACGAGTTCGGACTTCGCGACATACCCGCCTTTGCTTTTGACGAGAGCCTCAATGGCCTCCTGCGTCGCGTCGAGATTCTTGACGACGATTTCGACGTTCGCGGTGTAGCGAATTTTGCGATCGTTCGATTTCGCGGGTGCCACCGGCTTGGCTCCACCAGCCGCCACTTCCACCGCAGCTTCGCGTCTGAACCCCAGAGGTGACGTCGACGAATCGCTACTACACCCCAACGCCATCGAACACAGCGCCGCGAGAATGCTAATCCGCGTCATGGAAAGTCCTCTTGTGTCAACAGAATGTTGCGATGTGCGTTGCTACTACGATCCCAGATACGACGGGATATTCCCACAACAAAAACGGTACGATCCGGCGTTTGCAGGCCACCGCGACTACGATCTTGCATCGAGTACTGCGTTGGCGAGTTTATAAACCTCACTGCACGGGTTTTGGTCTTCGGGACGGATCTCTTGAATTATGTCAGGCTTTCGTAGTCAGAGCCAGTCAGTTGCCTTTATTGTTATGGCATATATAATAAATATGATTATCCCATTCTATTATTTCAGGGTACACGAAGGGAGAGAAATCAAAATGAATTTCACTCAAACATCCCCCACTTTCTACGATTTTATCTTGTTATGTCAGGTAATTGTCTTATCCTTGGGGTTGCTATGCTTATTAATCAACCGAATGCTTAGATACGATGATGTGAGCAAGAGTAAGATGCACCAAATATTGTTCAGAATGTGCTACATTTTGTCTGTATTGGTATTGTTTACAGTGCTACTGGCGTAGCTTGGCCGGATCATCTATTTTTTTGATGAATAAGTGCGAATTAAATCTCAAGAGTGTCTGCCGTCCAGGCCAGGGGCCAATCGGGCACGGTTCAAAGCGAGGTAGCAGTTTTACCGAAAAGTACCACCGAAACTTTGGTTCTGGCGTGGTTCCCGTGGCTCGAAATCGGACGTAAGTCGTTGGTGTGTTAGGTTGATTCCGAAATTGGGCGTGACTCCAGGGATGGGTGGCTGGGTAAGTGGTGGAATCATCCCTGCTACCCAAATTCGCCACGATGTCCGCAAAAGCGTTGCAACGCAAAACGGCACCCGTCGCAAGAAACGCGGCGGGTAGATTACGTTCCTGCATCGAGTATTTCGTTGACGAGTTTATAAACTTCGCTGCATGGGTTTTGCTCTTCGGGGAGGGTTCCAAGCAAGAGTTCGGGCTTCCGAAGTTTTGCGGCTCGTTTGCACGCCTCATATACATTCACGACGATTGTTTGAAAGTCGCATTTGCCCTTGTCGTAATTCGCAAGATATTTTTTCCTCTCCAAGGTGTGAATCACCGCATCGCAGTCGATTGTCGGAGCTGCACTTTCCTCAAAATGGAGCAACACCCAGTATTCAAAACACGGGGTCGATATTGCGAGTTCGATTCCTTTTGCGGTCGCACTGGCTCTCGCATTGTTAATTTTGGTGCCATAGTCCCCATCGATTACACACCAGACGTGATCGAACGGCTCGGTACCACTATCCGCTTTGGCAGCATTGAGCTTGAGCTTGATCGCTCGTTTGACGACTTGGATCGGCTGGGAATGCCCGCCACTCCCAACCACAACGATGGAAGTCGCCGACAGGTTGAAGTGTTTCTTCAATGCCTGAAAATAGTTTGGCGCGGACTTGTCATCTTCACAAACGATCAAAAACCGCTTCGCCAACTCCCTCACGCCACGTTTCCGCTGCAAGTCTTTCAGCAGCGACAGTACCTTTTTTGAAATCGGCTTCTTTGGTTTTTTACTCTTGCTCATAGCGAGAGTTTCTCCACCGACGGAATCGCTCCATAGAGTCCTGAGAGATAGCGTTTGCGAATATTGTGTACGGGTCGTGCGTCGTCTTTGAACTCCGCGAGAGAGTACAATTCCGAAGCGCCTGACGAGTCCTTTTTCGTGAAGTACACCTGATCCCGACGCAATGCCGGTGGCAAGCCGTCCTGGCTTTCCAAAAGTCCCGTATCGTGCGTCGTGAAAATCAGCTGGGAATTGACACTTTTGGGGGCGTCGTTCACGGCGCGGATCAGTCGATCGAGCAGCCGAGGGTGTAAGCTCGCGCTCAGTTCATCGGCCAGTAGCGCGATCGGTTCGTTAGCCAACCTCCACCAATCACCTGAAATGTGAAACAGCTTCTTGGTACCGGACGATTCTTCGGAGAATTCGATGGGTTGTTTTGATTTTCCCTCATGTACGAAAAAAACAAATACTTTTTCATTATCAATTAAATTGCAGTCACCGTCCATTTTCGCTTTGTTATCTTTGATCGTGCCAGGAAATTCTTCGATTTCCGTCACAGTCATGACTTCACAGATACCCACGTCTGCTGTCCGAATCAAATGATGCATAATCCACTCGCGATAATCGGCGTTTTCCGCAAATCTTTCGTTGTTAGTGCGGGGTAATGCGGCAGCAGTGGAATAGTCTGCATGTCGTGTCGCGTTACGTATGGCCATATAGTATGGTCGCGCGGACTCGATCCCTTTGTGTGGGCCATGTTGGGCGAGTTTGGAGAGCACCGCGACATTCGGCTGCATCTCTTTCACGTAAAGTCGATTCGCATCACTGTTGGCGATCAGTTTACCGCCCACTTCACCCGAAGGTTGACGGTCGATGAGTATCTCTTCACGGTTCTCATCGAGGACTGACAGTTTTTCACTCAGAATCGCTTTTGATTCGTAAGCGATCTCGTACCTCAATATCGATTGTTGATACACGACATCGCAGCCGAGTTCGATCGGCGCGGTCCTCGACTCGTCATCGAGTACGAACGGCTCGTACATTCGTATCTTTGCGCCAGGCTTGGAACCGGCGCTGGAATCGGTACCGAGCGAACGCAATGCGCGAGCTGCGCTCAGCACGGTCGATTTCCCCGACGCATTCGGGCCGTATATCGCGAGGCAACGCAATAAACGAAGTGGCTCGGCCGTGCCGATGATTGGGACTTCGATCACACCGCGATCGCGATCTTCCTTTCGCTTGAAGTCGGCCGCCACCATCGACAGTTCAAACGGGCCTTTCAGCGAGCGAAAATTGCTACCGAACAGCCTGACGAGCATGGCAAACTCCCTTTGCGAACCGACGAGTCGCGCAGCTTTCCTGCGCAATTAAATAATAGGCGGTGCTTATTGCGATGTCCAGTTGAGTGTGCCCTTCGATTCTAGCCGGCTTAGACCTGCGGCTACCGGCGAGAGAAGAACGAAGGACGCACTTGCTACCCAAAACCACCGCAATTTGAACCGTGCCACAACAAAAACGGTGCGATGAATTGGATGAGCACCTACACGAACGCTATCTGTCAAAAAGCGAAACGCGATCCGACGTAAGTGGACTTTTGCATCGTGCACGAAGTGACGCAAAAGTGTCGCGTTTGGACGCATTTCGGTCGCATTTGGACGCAAAACGGTCGCATTCGGTCGATTTTCGGTCGCATTCGGTCGATTTTCGACCAGTTGTTTCGGCTGATGTGTAATCGAGAGCCTCGACGCAAACCACGACAGGATGACAGGATACCGCAAAGCACCTCGGAATGCATCCGTGATTTGCGATCGAAAAGTGGCTTTTTGGGGTCTCAAAAACCGAAAAAACCGGTTTTTGAGTCTCCGCAATTGTGACTTACGTCGATTCGGAAGCCACCGCGTTGAAACGACAATCGCCGACAGACGTATATTGACTGAGCTTCTGCACATTCCTCTCCCCGATGAGGGTTCCGATCATGTTCGCTGTCACTGGGGTCCGTCGGCTGATGGCCGTCGCCGTGTTGGCACTGTTTGCGACGACAACGCGGGCCGAAACGCCGCTTGCGGAGATCCTATCGTGGGTGCCGCACGATGCCGCCGCGTTCGGGCACGTCGACGTCGCCACGGTCTGGAAAAGCAAGCCGTTACTGGCCCTGCGCAAACTCAACCCCGAGAAAATCTTCGACAGGCT
>JAYWCL010000297.1:0-8535 GCA_043780595.1 Limnoglobus sp. | reverse complement strand
ATCAACCGCCACTGCTCGTCGGTGACATCGCTCGGGTACGTTTGGGTTCTCATGTACCATTGTACTCACCCAACCACCCCATATGGGACAGTCACTAAGCGTCTTTCACTTCCAATAACATAGCAGCACCAAACGATGTTATCCAGGCACTTTTTCGGGCTTCGGTACGAGTTTGCGCTCAAGCATAGCACGCTACCCTGCATCCGTCGAAGTCTCCCGCCGGCATTCCGGCGGCTCGTCACACGTTGTTACCCTTTAATCACGCCGATGGGGCGCATTCGGGCGACCTTCCGCGAGAGGCCCGCTTCGTGGACGACATCGACGACGTCGTCGACGTTCTTGTAGGCTTTCGGCTGCTCCTCGGCGAGGCCCATGCGGCTACTGGCCATCGCGATGACGCCACTCGCTTCGAGTTCCTTGTCGATGCGGCGACCGATGGAGTCCTTCACGGCGGCGGTGCGGCTCATGGCGCGACCGGCACCGTGGCAGGTCGTGCCGAAGGTCTTTTCCATGCTGCCCGGCGCGCCGACGAGGATCCAACTCGCTCGCCCCATGTCGCCGGGGATAATCACCGGCTGCCCGACCGCACGATACTGCTCCGGCACCTCGATGTGCCCCGCCGGAAACGCCCGCGTCGCGCCTTTGCGGTGAACCCAGACCATCTTGCGCTTCCCGTTCACAACGTGCTCTTCAAACTTCGCGATGTTGTGTGCGACGTCGTAAAGAAGTTCCATTCCGAGGTCTTCCCACGACCGGCCGAAGTAGTCGGCGAAGACTTCGCGGGCTTGGTGCATCAGCAGTTGGCGGTTGCAGAAGCCGTAGTTTGCAGCCGCACGCATTGCGGCGATGTATTTACGGCCTTCGGGGCTATCGGCGGGTGCGCAAGCGAGTTGACGGTCTGGAAGGACGATGCCGTATTTCTTGTCGACGTTGCGAAATGCGGCGAGCGCATCGTCGCAGACTTGGTAGCCCAACCCGCGCGAGCCGGAGTGGATCATGACGCAGACTTGGTTCAGTTCGAGGCCGAAGACTTTCGCGACGTCCGCATCGAAAATGTTGTCGACGACTTGCACTTCCATGAAGTGATTGCCGCTGCCGAGCGTGCCGCACTGCTGGCTGCCGCGCTTCACGGCATGGTCGGTCACCTCGTGCGGGTCGGCGTCGGCAATGCGTCCGTCGGCTTCGGTGTTCGTTAAATCGCGAGCGACGCCAAGGCCACGATCGATGACGAATCGCGGCCCTTCGCCCATCAGTCGGCGCGTGTCGACTTCGTCGAATTTGTACTTGCCGCTCTTACCCACGCCAGCCGGGATCGTGTGGAACAGGCCCTTCATAAGTTCGCGAATATGCCGCTTCACATCGTGCAGGAACAGGTTCGTTTTGACGAGGCGCACGCCGCAATTCGAGACGATGAAACCGCCCGCGACGAAGTTATGGTCGCGATGCTGCACCGTGAAATCGTAGACGAGTCCAACGTGATCGGTCGTTTGAATCGCGGCGATCCGTTCCCAAACGACGCCGTTCGGCACGATATTGGCGGACGCTTTTGCGCAGTATTGCGCAAAGGTGGCAAACTCGCGGGGTACACGGCAGCTCGTCGCACGATCTTGGTAAAGCGAACGTTCGAGGAACCGGCGATTCACGAACGGACTAACCAACGCACTGTAAATTTCGGCAGGCGGTTTCCCGTTTAGGGCCATCGTGCGTGCCGAGACAATCGCAGACTCTCGCTTCGCGATCATCTGGTTTTTGAGCTTGAGGTACTGCACGGCGAGCGCCGCCAATCCGGATCGTTCGCCGTTGTACGAGAAGCCGACTTTGCCCCAGAGGTTCAACAGGCTGTTCGACTTCGACGACACGATCAGTTTTAATCGCGTCGTGGCGGGTTTGCCGGGGGCGACGCGAATCGGCCCTTCGCAGATCGACTGAATGCCGACGCCGAACGACTCCAACATTCCCGCGAGTCCTTCGAGGAATTGACGCGCCGATGCTGCATGATCGGGGCGTTTGCTCATCGTCAGTGTCGGCGCGGTGAAGACGGTCCCGTGGCCGGGCACCGTTGCGGGCGTGGTCAGTTCCGCACCGAAAATCGCCGACAAGAACAACCGCTTCTGCCAACGCGGCGCATCGTGCAACCACACGGGCAACGGGTACGATTGCCCTGCTTTGTTCCCGACCGGCACGCCGAGGCACTCGAGCAGAACCGCGAATGCCGTGCTAACGACTTTGTTGTGTTCCTCGACGCGAACGAAGTCGTATTCCTCGTAGCCATTGTGAATGCGATGCTCGCGCTCGCGCGAATAGACCTTCGAGCAACAGACGCCAACGCTGGCCAGATCGGCCTGGATCGCTTCGAGGTCGTCGCGTTTCCCGTAGAAGCTGACCGTGCCTTTGCCAGACTTTTTGGCAAAGTTCAGCGAGCCATCGCCTAGCACGAAGCCGACGATTTTGCACAAGTATGGGAACGCGACCGAGCGATACGAGATCGACGACAAATTGCGTTTGCGGAGATAGTTCAGGACTTGTTCGACGCGGTTTCCACCGATGCCGCGGGCCGACAATTTGCCGATGATGTCTGTTTCGGAAACGATGACGCGATCCGGTGGCAGTTCGTACGGCACGCCGTCAAAAGGCGAAGTCGCCACGCGATCCCCAATGCGGAGCGAGCCGAGTGTTTGCATTCCCTGCGGCGTCCAAAACGGATGATCGGCCGTGGCACGGACGCGGTCGCCCGATTCGCAGATGAGTTCCAGAACCGGCGATTTCGGCTTCTGGCCGAACCATCCTTCGACTTTCGTGGTGGTCAACCGATCCGTTTGCGTGTCGAGGCAATCCAACACGAGATCGGGCGCAGGAGTGTCAATTTCCGAAATGCGTTTGGTGTAACCGTGCTGGAAACGAACGGGCGTATCGCCGGGAAGGCAGTTGATATCGTACCCAACACCGCCCGGCGAGATGACGCCGCCTTCGGCGGGGTCGGTCGCGCAGACGCCGCCGATGCAGAAGCCGTAGCCCCAGTGGATGTCCGGCATCGCCAGGCTCGCGCCCTGAATGCCCGGCAACGTCGCCACGTTCGCGACCTGATCCGGGGCCTGGTCGCGGCGAATCGCTTCGATGAGCTTTTCGTTCGCGAAAATCAGCCCGTCGACGAGCATGTCTTTGCGGTACGATTTCGGAATGCGGTAGCAACACGAATCGACCTGTTCGAGCGGTCCGGTGAAGGAACCTTTCATCGTTGCCACTTCCCTTATTCGGAGCCATTAAATGTCGACGATCACTTCCGCAAGCCAGCCGCCGTCGCACGGTTCGACTTTCAACTCGTGATAGGTGATCGCCTTCACTTCATGCGTGAGAGAGTGCCGCCCGAGGTCGATAGGTTCGCCCCGTGCGATCGCTTTTAGATGATTTCCGTCGATTGTCACCTCGAACGCGGAGAACAACATCGCGTCGGCATCGTACCGCATGAGCAACGCACGCAGCCAATCGAACAGCAGAAATGCGAGATCGTCAGCTTCGATCTCGATCGAAACCGCGTGCGTCGGGCGAACGGTTTGCAAGTCCTCGACGGCCGCCGTGAACAAACACGCCGCTGCCTCGGCAAAGAGCGTATTGAGGTCCGCCGCGCGAACCCGCAAACCGAGATCCGCCGTATGCTCGAAGAGTTCGTACATGGAGGCAGTGTAGCGGTTCCGGGCGCGGCGAGTCAGATCAGATCGTCCAGCCTTTGCGGTAGTCCTTCGACAGATACTGCGCGGCGGATTTGACGTTGGTGACGCGGGCGGTGGCGGCATCCCATGCGATTTCGGCTTCGCACCGGTAGGCGACGTTCCCGAGCAGCACGGCTTCGGTGAGGCCGCCGGAGTAATCGAAGTTGCACGTCGTGGTGCCGCCGTTCTTGATCGCGTCGATCCATTCCTTGTGGTGCCCGACCGATGCCGCGATCGACTTGGCGGGTGCCACGAACGACTTCGCGAACTCGTCGGGCAAAAGCGTGTACTTGCCGTAATCGGCGATCAGCTTGCCCTTTTCGCCGACGAACATGACGGCGGAACCGTAACCTTTGAAGGTTTCCTTGCCATCGAGCGATGGCCCGCCGACGCCGTGATACCACGACAATTTCACGTCGGGCCGCGCGTGCATTCCGGAAATCGCCGGGAACTGATAATCGACCTGCATGACATCGGGCGTCGTGTTATCGCCGATGTATTCGCGGCGGCCCGTGGCTTTCACGGTCGTCGGTGCGGTGAGGTCGAGTGCCCAGAACGGCAAGTCCATGTAATGGCAGCCGAGGTCCGCCAGCGTGCCGCCGCCGAACTCCCACCACCAGCGCCAGTGGAAGTGCGGCCACTGAAACGCCCACCCGGATTTGGCGACGTTCGCCTCGAAGAACTCGACCGGCGTCGGCCCGAGCCACAGATCGACGTCGAACTTCGCCGACGGCGTTTTGCCCGCACGAGTCCCGCCGACCGGGCGACTGCTGTTCCAGACGTGAACGTGCGAGATCGGGCCGAGCGCGCCGCTTTTCACGATCTCGACGACGCGACGATAGTTGTCCGTGGCGTGGATTTGCGTGCCCATTTGCGTGACGAGTTTCTTCGCCGCCGCCGTTTTGCGAACGAGCCGCACTTCGCTAACCGTGTGGCAAAGTGGCTTCTCGCAATAGACGTGTTTGCCGTTCGTGAGTGCCATCATCGTCGGGTGCGCGTGGTTGTGGTCGGGCGTACTCACGACGACGGCATCGATCTTTTTCAGAACCGTATCGAAGAGCTTCCGATAGTCGGTGAAAAACTTGGCATTCGGGAATCGCTTGCGTGCGGCAGCGGCGTTGGCTTCGTCGACATCGCAAATGGCCACAATGTTTTCGGACGCCACGCCATCGAGGTTCGCTCCGCCACGATTGGCGGGGCCGATGATCGCCAGGTTCAGCCGACGGACGTCGGCCGCACTTGTGGGGCGTGCCAGAAGCGTCGCTGCGGTGGCAGCCGTGGCCGACGCGAGAAAGCGTCGGCGATTGATGGAGTTCATATTCGACCTACGGAAGTTGGGTGGAAGGCAGACACCATCCGAACAAATTCCGCGACGCGGTGCAACAGCAAAAGCGAGAATCGCGGCAGTTTTGGACGAATGCTCCACGCCACGGTTGGCGACCCGCTGCCTTCGTAGCTCGTTCATCTTCGCGCCGCTTCGCCAGTTGCCAGGGTTGCGCCGATTGCGACTTCCGCACGAATCGCGCAGAATGTTCCGGTTTTATCAAAGTTCGGGGCGTGAGTTGGCCGAATTTGAACACAGACGCACGGACTCGCGAACGGCCGGTCTCGGGGCGCAAACTGCGACATTCTTGGGGAAAACTATGAAACGGACCGCTGCGACGATTTTGCTCCTGGCCGGTATCGGCGGGTGCGTCAGCCCGGCTAGTACGGGCAAAACGGCCGGCAAGCCGTTCAATGTGGCACGCAAGGGCATGGAAGCCCCCGGCGTCGTCGGATCGACGGGCGAACCGCTGATTATGACGACCGCGGCCAAGAAGGCCGAAGCGAAGTCACTCGTTACCAAGATTAAGAAAACCGACACCGGCGTCGTGCAAGCGTCGGCCACGACGGCAATCGACGAAGCCACCGTGCAACAGTCGGCAGGCTTCGCTCGCATCGTCGGCGGCGGTTGCCCCACCGGCGATTGTGCCACACCGAGCGTCCACGGTGGCCACCTTCGTGGCGGTCACCAAGGCCACGGCGGTGGCGAAGCGACCGACCCGAACGCATACGGCCCGATGGGTTCGCACTTCGGCACCTACCTCGGCAAGAACGGCATCATGCCCGTTCCGCAAATGGGGCCATGGGGCGCGACGGCCGCCATCGGAGCGACCGGTGCCGGTGTGCCTTACGGTAGCGCGATGAACCAACGCACGTCGGTGCGGTTCGTCAGCCCGCAAGGGATGCGCATCGGCTGGTTCAACAACGGCACGTACACCGACTCCGGCCTGACGGTACCCGCGAACTACAACTTCGCCCAGGGTAGCGTCTATCGCCTGAAGCTGTCCGGCTTGCCGAACCAGCAAGGCCCGTACTACCCGACGGTCGAAATCATGGCCACGACCATGAAGACGATGGCGTTCCTGTCGCACAACTCGGTGCCGTTGTCGTTCAGCGAAGACGACTTCACCCGCGTCAATGGCGGCAACATGGTCGTGAAGGTGATCTACCTGCCCGACGCCGCCTTCCAGGATGTTGCGGGCCTCGGTGGCGCAGGCGAAATCGTCTCGACGCAACTCGAGCCGGGTGCCGATCCGATCGTCGAAGCGAACCGCCGCGGGTCGATCCTCGCCGTGATTCGCCTCGGTAACATCGACCTCGAAAACCCGAACTCGCCCGCCATGGACGCGATGCCCCCAGGGATGCGGATGGCTCCCGCGATGATGGCCCCACCGTCCGCACCGATGCCGATGTTGGTACCGCCCGCACCGTCGGGTGCTTCGGCCCCCGGCACGGCGACCCCGCTGAAACTGCCAATCGTGACGTTGCCGACCTCAACGATTAAGTAACGACTTCAAATGCGGAATGCGGAATGGGCGTGGCATCCATCGGTGATCGATCCCACAACCCATTCCGCATTCCGCGTTTTGCATTGAACCTTCCCAGCACTGGACGGGTTTCGCCATGAACATCGGAACGCTCGCGTTGCTCGCCCCTATGGTGGCCGGTTTCCATCCGACGGGTTCGCCCGCACCGTGCCCCTCGCCGAACGGTTGCGCCCCAGCCCCGATGCGATATTCGCAAGTCGCGGGAGCGCCGGCACTGCCCTTCCCCGTCGACTGCCCGCCGCTCGGCCCACCTGCGCCGGTGCTGGCCGCGAAGATCCTCGCGCCCGCCGGTGTGCGAGTCACGGCTTTCCCCGATAGCCCGAACGCGAAGATGTTTGCCGCGCCGAGCCTGTTCGGCTTCCGCCCCGGCTACGTCTACCGCATGGAACTCGCGGGCCTACCGAACAAGCCCGACGCGACGCTTTACCCGGAAATCGAAGTCCGCGGCAGCCTCGTTCCGCGCCCGAACATGAACTACATGGAGTATTACGCGCCGATTGTTTTCAGCGAAAGCGACATCGAGAAGGCACTCGGCGGCGTGCTCATCACGAAGGTGATCTACCTCGAAAATCCGAACAATGCGGTGCCGGTGAAGACGACGCCCGACAAGCCGTACGAGGATTCGGTGAGCACCGAGCCGGATGCGATCGATGCGGCGATGAAAGCCGGCCGCATCGTCGCCATCGTCCGCCTCGGCAACCGCAAGCCGACCCGCGAAGACCTGATGCGCCACGTCGTGGCCGGCACCGTGCTGTTGCCCGGCGACAGTTATCTCGCCGCGCCCGTCGCTGGGCCATGCATCAGTTGGCAGGGCGTGCCGTTCTACGACCCGATTTCCGGTCCGAAGTTCCCCGGCGAAGAGTGCTTTACCGACGGCAACGACACGGCACTCCGCCTCGGCATTGGCCGCAACGACAAGCTCGGCGGCCTCGATCCGACCGATGTCGCCGTCGAGTTCACCACCGGCGACAAGCGCCGCGTCACGACATCGAACCGCGTCTGTATCTGCGTGCCGCGCTTCTGCGTGCAGAAGGCCGAACTCGGCATCGCCGGTATGCAATATTCGCTGCGTGCCGAAGCCGGAATGCAACGCTTCGCAAGTAGCGCACTCGCGTTGCGAGTACCGAGCGCGGCACTGCATTCGCTCACGAAGCCGATTGCCTTCGACACGGCGATCCGGCCACAAGTGCAAGTCGCCCGCATCGCGCTCGATACCATCATCGGCACCGTCGGACCGGCTAAAGCCGTTTACAAAGTCGTCGGCGTGCAGGTGGTGCAGTCGTCGATTGGCGTCGAAGAGATTACGAACTCGAACGAGTTCCTCGTCACGAAATCGGTCGACCCGACCTCCGGCGTGAAGATCGGCGACACGGTGACGTTCACAATCACCTACAAAAACAGCACGAATCGCGAAGTGTCCGATCTGATCGTCAGCGACAGCCTATCGGGCCGACTGGAATACGTCGTCGGCTCCGCTCAGTCGGATCGCCCGTCGAACCCCACCACCGAGCCAAACGAAGCCGGCTCGGTCGTGGTCAAGTTCGCCATCCCCGGCAACATCCCGCCCGGCCAAGGCGGCATCGTGAAATTCAAAGCGAAGGTCCGGTAGCGCTACCCCCAAGTGATGTGAAGTTGGCCTTTCTGTTGCATTTCCGCGACGACTATGATCCGATTTCTGTTACCTCTCCGTTTCGGAGAGGGGCCGGTTTTCGGTCCTGAAGGGACCGTTCGGGGCGATCCAGTTCTGAACCGTCCTTTCAGGACGGAGACTTTTTCTGGGTCTACTACCCAGGCCTGCGCTCGCTTCGCTCGCTCCGACCTGGGCTTTCGGAACGGACCTTTCAGGCCCGAAAACCACGGCCCGCAAAGGCTTCGATGGCGTGAATTCCCCCTTCATATCGATTTGTCCGTACCTTTGCCAAAACGGGAGAACCCGAACCGAGATGACCTAAAAACAC
>JAYWCL010000296.1:0-9171 GCA_043780595.1 Limnoglobus sp. | reverse complement strand
CCACCAACCCCGCCGCCTTCTCGTAATCGTAGTCAAGTGATAATGCAACCATAACGCACCTCGCCGAGCGGGAAATTCACGCGACACCTACAGATACATCGCAGTGAACAAATGTCAATTAAATCCGGAAAGGCGAGCGGGGGGAGGTCACTCCCCTGATCCGTCCAGGGTCGTGGGCAATGTGCATTTTCGATGGAACTTCTGGCATTTTACATGCAGAAATCTGCGCACGGTGATGGCTGGATCAGTGGGCTTACACCCACCGCTCGCCTTTGAATCCTGCGACGAGCCACCGGATAAACCCGGTGGCTCGTAAGCGTCGTGTTCCGCACGGGAAGGGTTTGTCACTTCGCATCCAGAATCGCTTCGAGCGTTCGTTTGTCGGCGGGGTTCGTTTCGGGGTTGCAGTTGCCGACGACTTTACCGCTTCGGTCGATCAACACTGTGAACCCGCTGTACTCGACACCGTAATCGACCATCGTTTGGCTGCTATGCACGAAGCCGTTTACACCGTTGAATTTCGGTTCGGGGTTCATGATCGCGATGCGGTACGGGTGGGTCAGTTTGTCGTCGATACCCCGAGCCTTCTTCGATTTTGCAATGAACTCCTCGGCCGTCTGAAACTCTTTGTCGCGGTTCAGCACGATCAGAACGACTTCCAATCCGCGTTCGCGATACTTCGTATTCGTGGTTTGAAGTGCTAACAACTCATCGGTAAATGCATTCTTGCCGAAACTCTTTTCGAGCCAGAACATCAAAAGCACGGGCTTGCCCTTCCATTTCGCGAGCGCGATCGCTTCCTTTTTCGCCTCGGGTAGTACGACGAGTTCGGGTGCCGGTTTCCCGAGGAGTTCGCCGAACGAAGTCGCTTGCAGTTCGATGTCGAGGTTGAGTTGTTGCGTCGGCTCGGTGCCGGAAATTTTCACGACCGGTTGAATGCGTTGGACGTACGAGCCGTAAGCCTCGAGGTTGTATTGACCGGGCGGGGCGAAGAGTTCGTACTCGCCCGATTCCGATATGCAACTCGACAAATACGCATTATTGGTGCGGAGGGTAACGTTGGTCCAACCGATCGCGATCTTCTTCGCTTCGAGTTGCGGGCAGCGGATTTTGCCGTGAATTCGCACGCCAGGCTGAACCGTTACGACGATCGGTTTTTCCGTCATCGTGCGGTACGGGCTGATCTCGCTGGTCGCGTAGAGGTTTTTTCCCGCGACCCGTACGCTGAGCAATCCGAACGAAAAGTCTTGCGTGTTCACTGGAACGACACCGTTCGCGTCGGTGGTGTATACGACGGAGTACTGCCAACGAAATTCTCCGCCTCTCCGATTCCGACTTCCGAAGTCGGTGACTTTGGAGTTGCCGACCGGTTTGCCATCGGCGGTTACAAACCGAACTGCGACTTCGGCGGGCATCTTCGCCCCTGGCACTTTGTTCCGCTTCACGCTGAACAGAAATCGATCGCCTTTCGCATCGACATCGAACGCTTTCGGGCGTGGGTCCAAAGGCCGGTTCGCGAGGCAAATCGTCAGCGTGTCGTCGTCGTCGAAGCGATAGATCCCGCGAATCGGGCCGCCTGCCATCTCTTTGCCGAACAGCCTGATCGCGAGTTTCGGGATCGCGATGTCGATCTCTCTCGTTGCCTTTGCGGCGTCGAGAGCGAACGAGGACTTGAGTTCCGGCACAAACGATTCCGTGTAAGGAATCAAATAGTGCGTCAGCGAAATCGTATCGCCGCTGAAGCTCAAACGCGAATCCCAGACGTAGTGGATCGCGTTGCCGCCGCTCGGCATCGTCGCTTTGTCGAAAATCCATTCGCCCTGCACGCGTTCAGTGTCGGGTTTCACTTTCGGTGCAGGTACCTCTTTGCGGTTCGCGATTGGCTTCGGCGGGTCGTCGGCCGTCGCCTGCCCGAGCCAACCGACCGCGCCGATGGCCGCAATCGCGATACCCACACAAGCGAGTGTAGTCGTCAGCAGTTGTTTCATTTTCATGATGCGGGATACCTCGTTAGCAATTTTCGATGCAGCAGAAGGGATCGTTTCCCCTGCCAGGAATTTCAGAGCGGTGTCGGTCATCGCGTGTGTGGAGAAAGCCGATTCCGCTGCGGCTTGCGAGAGTTGCGCGAGTTGCACGGACATTGCGGCAACCGTCAACGTGAGGCCGCGACGGACGAGTTGCAGGCGCAAGCGATCTTTGCCGCGCGTCAGCCAGCCGGACAGCGTACCGAGCGGGCAGCCGAGTTGCTCGGCGGCTTCCTGATAGCTTTTGCCTTGCAAATAACAGAGCACGATCGGCACGCGGTAGCGTTCCGGTAGCCGATTCAATTCCGTGTCGAGAACGGTTCGTAGTTCGTCTTGGTCAACGCGATTCTCTTCGTTTGCGAACGGGACTGTCAACGCGATGTCAGTCGTCGATTTCCGCTTGTTTCGCAGTCGTGTGGCACAACGGAACGCCACGCGATACAGCCAGCCACCGAGCGTCGTGCGAATGTGCCCCGCATTTTTGGCCAACAGCAGGAACGTCGCCTGCGTCGCATCCTCGGCTTCGTGGCGATCGTGCAGAACCCGCCGACAAACGTTGTGTACCATCCGGCGATGTCGCCAAACCAGCAACTCGAACGCATCCGCATCGCGCGACTCCGCAAAGCGAAGCAGCAGTTCGGCATCCGTCGCAGTTCGGCCAAGTGGCATGGTACGCTCCCCCAGGTGGGCACTCTACCCATACTGTGCCAGCATACCGACTGGGAAATGCGCAAAAAAATGCGAAGGATCGAATCCTTCGCGATTGGAAATTTCACCCGAAGTCGTTACGGCGTTTCGATCGTTACCGCCATCACGACGGGCACGGTCGCATCTGGACCTTTCATGAGGTCGATGCTCTTGATAACGGCGTTGCGTTTCGGCACGATCGCGAAGTAGCGAATCTGTTGCCCGCGCAGTGCGAACGCGAACTCGCTTTGCGGGACATCGACGCGACGGATGTAGTCCGCGAAGTGGATGCCGTTCTTCAGGTCGTGATCTTCACTTTTGCCGTCGGCGTATTGCAGGCGTACCGTCAGACTGACGCTGCCGCGTTCGCCGTTAGGGAATGCCCAGCCGCCGACGCCGCTCAGGAAGTGGATCGCCTTCGCGGCGGTGTTGCACGGCAACGTCACCGACTTCGGCATCGTGGCCGGCGTGACGCCGCTCGTGCTGTAGAACATGATCGCGTTCTTCTGTTTGTCGCCGTTCGGATCGACGAGGTAGAACGGAATCGACTTGAAGACTTGCGGCTTCCAGTCCTTGAAGATCAGCTTCTCCGCATCGTAACCGACGCCGTTGAACATCCCCTTGGTGCTAAGGATCGTCGCGTATTTATCGAGCGGAATCGGCACGAAACGGCCCTTCTGCGTCAGGAATTCCATCAGGTCGGTTAGCTCTTCGACCTTCATCGTTTTCTCGAAACCTTCGGGCATCAGCGACTTCACCGATTCCTTCAGCGCCTCGAGATCGTCGCGGCCAATCGCATGGCGCTTGTTTTCGGCATCGAGGAGTTCGACGCTCGTTCGCGTCTCGCTCGAAAGCAGCCCCGTGATGACGCGGCCATCGAGCAGGTTCGCCGTGTATGCCTTGTAGTTGCCTTCGACACTGCGGGACGGATCGAGCACGTGAATCAGGATTTCTTCCTTCGGGTGAACCGCAAACCCGGTGAGGTCTGGCCCGATCGTGTTGCCCTCGCCGGTGTGTTTGTGGCACTTGGCGCAGTGCGTGACGAATGCCTTTTTGCCCTGTCCCACATCGCCCGTTTTCGCGAGTACGAACTTGAACTCTTCGATCACCTTCTGCCGATTCGCATCCGGCAGCCCGCCGCCCATCGCGAGTAGTTTCTTCGCGCGTTCGGCGAGTTCCTTGTTCGGGTGCGTGGACAATGCCGACTTCTGATCGAGCTGCAAGATATCGAAACGAAGCTCGCCCTTCTCGACGGCATCGAGAAACGCCTTCGCCGATTCGGGACGGGACAACACGACGCGCAGCGCGATTGGTCGCACCGTTGCGGGCAAGTCTTTCAGCTTCGCCACCACAGCCGCGCCGGCGTTCTTGGCTCGGCTCCTGGAAAGCGCCTCGAAGATTCCTGCGGAAAGTTCGGGCGAGGTTTTCGGCACGATCGACGCTACCAACTGGCTCGCGGCCGCTTCGCTTTCGGGCTGAAATTCGACGATCTGCTTCGCGGCTTCGAGGCGGATCGCATCGCTCGCCTTGTCGTCGGCAACCGTCGCGAACAGGCCTTTCGTCATTTCCAGAAGCTGTGCATCGAGGCCCTTGACGCCCCAGTTCCCCGCGAGTCTCAGCAGCCGCCCTCGCGACAGTGCGGGCAGTTTGCCGAGCATATTTCCGATGGCGGTCTCGGCTTCCGGCGTCAATTCCGCGCCGCTCTTCGCACCGTTGCCGCTCACCAACCCGGTGAGGATCATCTCCGCAATCGCGGGTGATTTCGCGCGTTCCATCGCGACCAGTAACGGGCCGATGGTCTTGCCGTACGGACTGGAGCCGTAGTGTTTCGCGACGATTTCCACGACACGCTTCGCTTCGGCGGAGATGCTCGTTTCGGCAACGATCGCCGTCAGGAAATGCACATCGTGAACCGCGGCCGCGATGGTCATGGCTTGCGAAATGTTCGTGTCGCCGGTGTTCGTCGAATCGCGCAAAGCCGACACAAGTATCGCCCCATAGTCGTTCGATGCCGGTTCGTCGGCGATGGCGAGGAACGCCGTTAGACGATCGGCCTGCGACAGGCTTTTTAGTCGCAATTCGATCTGTGCGGTTTTGCCCGTGACGAGCTTCAGCCCTTCGACTTTCTGACCCGCATCGACCAGCAATCGTTGTGCGTGTAACCGCCACGACAGGTTGTGGTGGCTCAGCGTCTCGATCAGTTTTTCTACCGTGGCGTCTTTGAGGTTCACGCGCGGTTCGGGCTTCGCTTTCGTGTACACCACGCGGTAGACGCGGCCGTACTTTTTATCGCGAAGCGGGATCTCGTAGGCGTTGCCCTTACCCGTGGCGTAACCCTGTGGCGTCGGGTTGTGTTGCACGATGATGTTGTACCAGTCGACCACCCACATGTGGCCATCGGGGCCGACCTGGGCATCGATCGGCGCGGCCCAGTCATCGCGGCTCGCACACAGGTTCCAGCCCATACGGGCGGTGTAGCTGCTGCCGTTCGCGTGCAACGGAAGCGCTGCGGTGAGGTGCGCCGTCGGCTCGCTCACGAACGCGACTTTGTTCCAATACTCCGGCGGGTACGTGCGGGCGGTGTAGATGCTGCACCCGGCCCCAGCGGTGAACCCGCCGTGCCAATCGACCTGGCGATATTCCTTGACCACCGGTTCGATGTGGTTGTCGTACGCGATGTTCTGAAGTGCGCCGGGCGTCAGGCCCTTCACCTTCTCGTAGTAGCGGTTCGGGATCGTCAGGTGAACGAGCGGGCAACCGTTCGCGGTGCTGCCGAAGAGTTCGCCTTGTTCGTTGAACGCGACGCCCCAACTGTTGTTGTTCGTCGAGCGTAGGAACTCGAGTTTCGTCGCTTTCCCGTCGTCGATTTTGAAGCGATATAGCCCCTGGCCGAACTTCACTTTCTCGCCGTTGACGGTGCCATCGAAGCCACTGTAACCGCACATGCCGTAGATCCAGTTATCGAATCCGTAGCGCATATTACTCGGCCCGGCGTGCGTGTCCTGGGTGCCCCAGCCGGTGAATAGCACGGTACGGATGTCGGCCTTCCCGTCGCCATCGGTGTCTTTCAGGAACAGCGTGTGCGGAGCCTGGTGAACGAGCAACCCGCCATTCACGTTTAAGATGCTCGTCGGGATGCTCAGCTTGTCGGCGAATACCGTCACCGTGTCGCAGACGCCATCGCCGTCGATGTCTTCACAGACGACGATCTTGTCGCGGCCTTCGCCTGGCGGTTGCATTTCGTTCGGATAATCGAACGTCAGCGATAGCCACAAGCGCCCGCGTTCATCCCACGTCATCGCGATCGGCTTGCCGCCACCGAGCTTTTCTTCGGTCACGAATGGCTTCATTTCAAAGTCGACGGGCGTTACATAATTCTTGACGCTCTCCGCTGCGCTCAGTGGCTTTTGCACCTTCTTGATCGGCTCGCGGATCGTTCCCCACTTTTCGCCGGGCGGGTAGAACGGCAGCACGCCATCGACGAACTCGAACGGCTTGGCATCTTTCGCGAACTCGGTCATCTTCGGGCGATCGACGTAAACGCTTGCCGTTTCGAGGCCCTTGTTGCACGCCCAACGGGTGCCGCGTTCGACGAGCGAAATGAAGCCCGGATGGCTCCAGGTGCGGTGATCGTGCCCCCATGCGGTGTAGAACACGCGGCCCTTGCCGTGGTTGCGGACCCACGTCCACGGTTCGACGAGGTCTTTGTCCGTGCGGACTTCGAGTACGGTGCGATCTTTCGCGTTGTGCTTGTGGTGAACGTAGGTTTCGTCCCACGATTCAAACGACTGTAGACCCTGCATAATCGGGTGATCGGCCGCGGTGGTTTTCACGCGGAACACACCCGTCGTGTGGCTACGGAATTGCGCCCCGACGAGGTCGATGTAAGGCTGCGACTTGATGAAACAGTAACTGGCACAGTGCAGCGGGATGAAACCCTTGCCGCTGGCCACGTAGTCCAGAAGTGCCTTCTCGTTCTCCGGTGCCCACTCGGTCTGGTTCGCGAAGATCATCAGGCCGTCGTAAGCGTTCAGCGTCGCATCGTTCAGATCGCTGACTTTATCGGTGTACGTGAGCGCGATGTTTCGCTTCGCGAACTCGGGCTGCAACTGCGCATAACGAGCCGCGGGCTGATGGTGCCCTGCATCGCCGAGGAAAAGTACTTTGAGCGCAGGTTCCGCCGCCGAAGCGAACGACGCCCAAGCCATCAACAGCGAAGCAATAGCGAACCGAGGCATGGATAATACCTGCGAAGGGAAAGTACATCGCGTCAGGAGACCGAGCGAATCGCGATGCGTAACAGCGTTTTATCACGATGAAGGGCAAATTGCAAAGGGTTGTAGAAAAACTACCGAAGCATCAATCGCTCGCCTTCGGTTTCATGACCGCCCACTCGAGGCGTTGGCAGGCAACGTAAGCATCGGAGGCGCGGAAATCGTGGACGCCGAGTTGCTCGCCCGGTTCGAGCGGCCATGCGTCGAAGTTCACGTAGAACAGCGTCTGGAAGTAGCCGAAACGGGCATCGCCGACGCGACCGGCGGCGGAGTTTGGGCGCTTCTGCATCCGGAACTCTTCGACGCCGATGAGCTTGAGGTGCAACTTCGTCGGCTTCGCATCTTCGCCGAGATTCTTGATCGACGGGCGCAACATCACCACGACATCGAGGTTGAGTTGCCCCTTGCGGTACACGGTGCGAACGAGCCGCAGCGAAGCCCCCGTGAAGCGGAAGTCGCGGGCGAATTTTGCGAGGTCGTTCGGTTGAAGCGATGTCATTGTTTACTGTCCCGGTGGTTCACACGTAAGAATCGAACACGCGGACTTTCGCCCAATTCGGCTTCATTTCCGCGATAAACTGGTTGTGCGTTGGGTCGTCTTGATACGAGTCGTGTGCGGCTTTATCGACGAACACGAGGTGCAGGCCGACGTCCCAATCGAGGTCGTTGACCGGGCGGGCGAGTTCCTTCACCAGTGGCCCTGCGGCGAAGAAGACGATGCCCGGTTGCACGTTCAGATACTTCTTGCACGCATCGACCATCTCCGCGATCTTCTCTGGCGAACCATCTGTCAGCTTGAAAAAAACATTGTGTGCGACGCGCATGGTTTCTCGCGATTAAGGGTTACACTTCGGGAATTTCCAGTTCGTCGATCGGGTCTCGCACCACTTTTATGGGTGGCGGGATCACCACGTCGGCGAAGATCTCTTCCATTCGCCGCACGACTTCCAGCAGCGAGGCCGAGGCCATCGCGTAGTTGGTGTGCGGCGAAAACTCTTTGTAGTGATCGCGGAAATAGAATGCGACCCGGCGAATTTTCGCGAGCTTTCCCTTCAGCCGACGCAGGTACTCGGGAACATCGCCGCGTTCGAGTGCCGGTTCGACGGCCCGAATGCTGTCGTACAGCGTCCGCGGCACATCGAGCATCTCGACATTTTCCTGAATCTCCTCCGCATGTTTCAGGAACGTGCGGATCATCCAGGCGTGCGATAGTGTCGCGTTCAGGCGTTCGACGGCGTCCTCGGGTGCCATGTCATGATCCTGCGCTGGCAACCGGTTTCACGGCAGCAGGTTTGTTCGCTTCAGCGGCTTCCTTCGAATACAGCACGAGGAATGTCCCCGTCGCCACGAACAGAATCCCGACCGGCAGGTGCCACGATGGCATCGTGAAATCGAAGTGAAACGCATTCCCCGGCTTCGGGTGCCACAACAAACTCAGCAGCGTGTTGATGAGCGGGGCGAGGCAGAAAATCAGCGGGGCGATGTAAATGCGGTAACTCGCGAGGTATCGCCCGCGGCTCGCTTCGTACGCTTTCTTCTCGGTTTCGATCGCGGATTTCTTCGCCGCGTCGGGTTCGGCTTCGAGTGACTGCGTGTAGGCCACCACGCGGTCGTCGAACTCGATTTTGGCCGTATCCGTCGCGGCTTTGCTCGCGAAAATCACGCAGATCGCACCGACGGCCCCCATCACCCCGGCCACGCCGCTGAAGATCAGGCCGTTCAAATTCCAATCGGGTTTGGCATTGTCCCGCGTACTGATAATCACCAGCGGCACCAGCACCGCCATCACGAAGTACGCGACGCCGACGCACAAGATCGACGCCAACCGCCCGCCGATCGTGCCCGGTTTCGTCGTCAGTTCGGTCCCGCCGTAAAATATGATCGGAACGTACGTTCCCCACGCAAACCCCGCGATAATCACGTATCCCCACCATGGCAAATTCATCGTCGTTCCCTTTCGCAGTTTACCCGATATTTAGACAGGATTTACAGGATGGAACAGGATTTAGAAAGCAAGACGAGTCATTTCTTCTCCTCATCCTGCCAATCCTGTAAATCCTGTCAGTTCATTTTTGGTAGCTGTTCGCTCGGCATGGTTCCAATCGTGGCGGCGTCGGGTAGCAGGAAAGTGGTTTCGGCACTTACCACCCACCCCTCCGCGAACTCACTCCCGAATTGCGGAATGT
>JAYWCL010000295.1:0-11035 GCA_043780595.1 Limnoglobus sp. | reverse complement strand
CCTGAAACCGTGCGTCACGCGGCAGAGCGCAATACGGTCGCTTACTGGCGACATATCCCAATCTGCTTGCCGAGCGTATTCCCGCGATGTACAACTGTATCCGTTTTTCAATTCCGGAGGGCCATCGTGAAACTCCTCGATCCAGTTCGCGACAAGATGCGATTCCTTCACTACGCACTCGGCACGGAGAAATCGTACCTGCGTGGGATCGAACAGTACATCCGCTTCCACAAAGTCGGAGGAAGTTCCCACGGACGTTCGTTCGTGGGCTTTGGGTTGGCCTCACCCACACGATTTCGCGAAGTCAAAAAATCGCAGGCGATTTGACGTAACCCGGAATTCGCGACGTGCACGAAGTGACGCAAAAGTGTCGCATCCGGTCGCATTTCGGTCGCATCCGGTCGCATTTCGGTCAATGTTGGTCGATTTTCGGTCGCATTCGGTCGATTTTCGACCAGTCGTTTCGGCTGATGTGTAATCGAGAGCCTCGACATAAGCCACGACAGGAATGCAGGATAACGCAAAACCCCTCGGAACCGATCGGCGATTTGCGATCGAAAAGTGGCCTCTTGAGACGAAAATACACCCCAAAAAACGGTTTTGGAGTCTCCGCAATTGTGACTTACGTCGATTCGGACACGTCACGAACGAACGATCGTTGGCACCACGAAGAGAATCGTGCCGATGCCGATGATTGCCCAACAACCGATGATGACCTTCACCCAATCGGGTAGCGGCGAAAACGCGATGCTCAGCGACACGACGACGACCACGAAGCAAACGACGCGGATCTTCAAACGGCGATCGACGCCGTGGTATTTGTTCCAATCGCGAATGAGTTTCCCGAAGATCGGCGCGTTGCGCAACCAACGGTCGAGCCGCTTCGACGACCTTGCGAAGCAGTAACTGGCGAGCAACACCCACGGCGTCGTCGGGATGCCGGGAAGCAACGCACCCACGACGGCAAGCAGTACGCAAATCAGCCCCACGACGATGTAAAACACCCGTTTCAGCCCCGTTGCCCGCTGGGGTACGGTGGCGATGTCGGGCACGGTTTCGCAATCGAGTTGTGGCATTCGCAGACATTTCTCGTTTCGGGTCGGTCGAATCGAGTATCGTTGTGGTCGAGTCGGCGATTCGCCGATGAATACACCATAGGCTAAATGTACGCCGTGCGAGAAAGACAGCCATGAAGGATGATTCGCCGCAACGATCCTCGCTGCGGACCGTCGTAGCGGCGAGCTTCATTGGCACGGCCATCGAGTGGTACGACTTCTTCCTTTACGGCACGGCGGCCGCACTCGTTTTCAACCGACTCTTCTTCCCGACATTCGATCCCGTCACCGGCACGATGGCCGCGTTCGCGACCTACGCAGTCGGCTTCGTCGCACGGCCGATCGGCGGAATCGTCTTCGGGCACTACGGCGACCGCATCGGCCGGAAGTCGATGCTCATCGTCACGCTCGTGCTCGTCGGTCTCTCGACGTTCGCCATCGGCCTGTTACCGACTTACGACAGTATTGGAATTGCCGCACCGATCTTGCTCGTTTTGTTGCGGTTCGTACAGGGTTTCGGCGTCGGTGGCGAATGGGCGGGGGCAGTGCTCATGGTCGTCGAACATGGCTCCGGCCCGCGACGCGGCTACTACGCGAGTTGGGTGCAGGCGGGATCGCCGGTCGGCTTGCTGCTCGCGACCATTGCGTTCCAATCGGTCGCGCAGTTGCCGGAGGAACAATTCCTCTCGTGGGGCTGGCGGATCCCGTTTCTGTTCGGCATCGTACTCACGGGCGTCGGGTTCTTCATCCGGTTGAAGGTGATCGAAAGCCCGCTGTTCCAAGAAGCGATGGCCAAGGCGAAAGTGCCCCAGTTGCCGATAGTGGAAGTGATTCGCAATCATCCGAAGAACGTGCTGTTGGCGATGGGGGCACGCATGGCCGAGAACGCAAACTTCTATTTTATCACGGTTTTCGGGTTGAGTTATGCCACGCAGCAATTGCAGATTCCGCAATCGGTCATGTTGAACGCGATCGTGCTGGCGGCCATCGCCCATGCCATCGTGACGCCGATGTTCGGGGCGCTTTCGGACGCGGTCGGCCGGCGACCGGTCTACCTCGGCGGCGCGATCTTCCTCGCGGCATTCGCGTTTCCGTTTTTTGAATTGCTCGCAATGCAATCGACGGTCGCGATTTATGCGGCGGTCATCCTCGGCTTGATCGGCCACGCTGCGATGTACGGCCCGCAGGCGGCGTTCCTATCGGAACTCTTCGACACGCGCGTGAGGTATACCGGGGCGTCGCTCGGCTACCAGTTGGCCGCGCCGCTATCGGGCGGATTGGCTCCGCTCGTTGCGACGGCATTGTTGGCATGGTCGGGTAACGATCCCTGGCCCGTCGCCGTATATATGATCGCTCTGGCGACGATCACAATCGTGGCCATCGCACTGGCCGCCGAAACGAATCGTAAGGAACTGCGCGCGTGAAAACGCATGGAAGTGCGACGGGAATGGATTTGAAATCGACGAAAAAATCGCAGCCCGATGGGCAGCGATTTTCGCGGCATCGCTCGCGTTACTTTTTCTTCTCTTGCGATTTCAACTTGATTTCGATCGTGGTCGGTCCGTTCTCAACGGTGTAAACCAACGTCGATTGTTGAGGATCGCTGTACTTGCTCGAGACTTCCTCTTTGACCGACGACGCATCGACGGCACCGGTGACGCTCGGATCGACGATGCCACCTGGCCCCGTCTTGAGATTGGATTTGCTCACTACGGCTTTGTATTTTCCGGGGGCCAAACCCTTTTCGCCTTGGCCGTTGGCGATGATTGCCTTACCGCTGCTATCGGTCGTTCCCGAGCTGCGCGAACGCTACGGCTTCGCCCCGGCGTTCGACCCGAAGGCGTCGAACCGCTGCGGCTGTCCGTCGTGGAGCCAACGCATGTTGCTCGCGCGGCGTTTGGTCGAAGCGGGCGTGCGGCTCGTCACCGTGGACCTGCGGTGGTGGGACACGCACGTGAAAGGGTTTGAGTCTCTACGCCAAGGGTTTTTGCCGCGCTGGGATCGTGCCTATACCGCGCTGATCGAGGATTTGGAATCGCGCGGGTTACTGGAATCGACGCTGGTACTGGCGTGGGGCGAGTTTGGGCGAACGCCGAAGGTGAACAGCGACGCAGGCCGCGACCACTACCCGAACGTGTTCAGCGCGGCCATCGCCGGGGGCGGCGTCAAAGGCGGTCGCGTCGTCGGCTCGTCGGACGAGAAAGGCGCGTTCCCGAAGGCCAACCCGAAGTCGCCGCAAGACGTGCTCGAAACCGTCTACCACCACCTCGGCATCGACACGTCGATCAATTTCAACAACACCACCGGCCGCCCCGTGCCCATCCTGCCGCGCGGCAAGCGAATCGACGAGCTGTATTAGTTCAATGCTTGTGCCCGCGGCCGACTTGCACGTTAGACCGCCAAATGCGTCGCCCCGTTAGCCTGACGCGCTAGCGAGGGATGTCATCCCATTAATTTCTTGACAGCCCAATAACGAGTGAATACAATTGCACGTCTCAACTAATTCAACGTTTTCAACGCCTTTAGTCAGTCCGGTTCCGTAACGTGTGGATTCTTCCCGGAAAGCGTGTGAGGCATGAAGCCGCTGATCGTCCTCGCCGGTGCCTTCGGTGCGATTTCGCTCGCGTCGTTCGTCTTTTGGGCCAACGCAGCCGTACCCGTTGCGCCGCCCACGCCGACCCCGATGAGCGTCACCATCCTCGAACCGGACAAGAACCACGGCACGGTGAAGCTCAACGAATCGATTCTCGACACGTTTATCATCGTCAACCCCACCGACCGTGCGATCGCGTTCAACGAACCGATGAAGAGCTGTACCTGCACGGCCGCGGAACTCGACCGCCGCGAACT
Source organism: Limnoglobus sp. (assembly GCA_043780595.1). GTDB lineage: Bacteria > Planctomycetota > Planctomycetia > Gemmatales > Gemmataceae > Limnoglobus. The sequence continues at coordinate 7,130 of JAYWCL010000295.1, read as the reverse complement.
CGGGCCTGGCGAAAGCGGCAAGCTGACGGTGAGCATTCAGACCGGCAGCCGCCGCGTACCGCGCGTGGAGACGGTCGGCCTGCTCTACACGATCGCGGGCGAACCGGCGCTGCACCAGTTGTTTGCGAAAATGTATTTCGTGCCGAAAGGCGTGTTCGAAACCGACCCGGTCGACATCACCTTGACGAGTGCCAAACCGAAAGCCTCGTTCGTCATTCGGATCGATCCCACGGCCGAGCAAAACAAGGTTCTCGACGTCCGCTCGAATCATCGGTGTGTGAAGATCGATACGAGTGCGTTGCCGACGGTCTCGCTCGAACTCGATCTGAACACGCCGGACGAATCGATCCTCAACACCGAATGCCTGATTTACACGAACAACGCGGCCGAGGGAATCGTGACGGTTCCAGTTCGCGTCCGCAAAAACTGAGTCGTTTTCCGTCCCTGATATCGAGGAGTATCTGCGATGCGAAAGTTCATTCTGGCAGCGAGTTTCTGCGTGCTGGCGTACACGATGTGTCAAACGGTCACGCTGGGTCAACCGACAAGTCCGACAGCCACGGAAGAAAGGAAACCAACCTGCTTTGGAACAAAAGCGATAACTATCAAGTGTCCGGTGAATATGCCCGCAGGTCACTTTGAATCCCTAGGATGCGAAGTAGACAAACCGGGTCATGTCGGATGCTTCCACGCATTTGCGTACAACCAAGACACTTTCGATTGTAGCGCAGAAGAAATAAACAATACTACTGTTCCACCTTCGTATACAACCCTATGTTCGGATTTGCCTTATAGCATCGTCGTATGTTATATTCGTAAAGATTGTGTCACGGAATTCAAAACCAAGTTAGTAAACGACATGGTAGAAAACTATACAGTTTGTACGGTCGGCGAAATTAAAATTAATTACAAGCACAAGAAAAGTACTACCAAAGCTCCAGAATGCACGCCATACGTCCATAATTGACATCTTAATAAAGTAAATTGCAAAAATACGGATCCTGTAACTATGTACGCTTTATCGTTACTTGCATTTTTAATTCCAGCAGCAACACCGCCCGGTTCGCCTTCTACAGCGGATCTGGCGACGGCCGTCGTTGCACAAAAGGCGAAGATGCCGAACCGATATACACTGAAATACCGTGTCGAGGTGAGTACTCCGACAGCCACTCCACCACTTGCCAAACAAAGAAGTTTTACGGTCCAGTTGTGGCGTGACGGCAACAAGTTTCGCGTCGATCACTTCGATGCGACACGCACACCGGCAGTACCCGGAGATGAGGACCATCCTCGCAATCTGTCGTGCGAGAATTGCGAAAAAGAAGGATACGGGTTCGTGACGGTCATCAAAGAAGGGCCTCAAGGACCGAACCACGCCGTGGAATTTCGGATGGCAACTTATAATTTTGACAATTACTGTACGCACTTCGACTGGCGATTTTTGGGCCTTTCAAACGACGAACCTTGTGGTTACAAAAGATTGAAGATCGCGGAAGAATTCCCGAGCTACTTCATGCGACCTGGTTTGACGGTCCGAAATGAGATGCGGGAAGATCAGCCCTGCCTCGCGGCCAGATTCAAAGATAAAAACATGGTAGACGGGCCGTCGGTATGGCTGAGCGAACGGGAAGAATTCCATCCCGTGTTTTTTGAACAGAAGTTCATCGTCGACAACGTGCCCGAATTCCGTACAACCAAAATTATTTGGCAGAAGCTGGATAGTGGGCATCTCTATCCAAAGTCGATCCAGCACTATACGAAATTTCGATACGGTCTCGACACTTTTCGTCATGAACAACAATACAACGTCACCTTTCTTCATGCCGACTTCGGTAGCCCGATCGACCCGGCGGTGTTCACGTTCGCGGGATTTGGCCTCAACGAGAATCAACCCGTTTTCTTGCCCGATGTGAAGGCGGAAGATTCCCCGCGTTGGCGGAACGGCAAGCTCGACTACGACCACACGCTCAACAAGGAGATGGCGAGACTCGCCAAGGACCAGCCAGCCGTCGAGAAACCGCGCGCTTCGAGCGCTTACCCCGGCCAGGGGAACACAATGCTGATTGTCAGCGTCGCCACCGGGGTGTTGGCGATCGCCGCCGCCATCGCCGTGGTGATCCGCCGAAGGAGGGCTGCGGTATGATGCGCTTAACCGGCAGGATTCGCCGCACGGGATTCAGTCTGATCGAACTCTTGGTTGTCATTAGCATTCTTTCGCTGCTAACGGCGCTGCTGCTTCCGGCGGTGCAGAAGGTTCGCGCGGCAGCGGACCGCCTCGCGTGCCAGTCGAACCTGCGGCAGATCGGCATTGCGACGCTGAACTACGAATCGACGCTGGGGGTGCTGCCGCCGGCGTTTCGACATCGCGCGTCCGGCACGGGCGAGCCGAACTTGCAATGGCCGTTGTTAATCGCGGCGTACCTGGAACTCGAGCCGAACCGGCGCATGGCGGAGGAAGACTTCCGAAGGCAACGCGATGCGTTCCTGCCGACGCCGCATCGCGGCGTGTCGGTCCCGCTCAAGCCGTTCTCGTGTCCGTCGGACCCGCGAACGACTGCGGTATGGGACATCCACATCTTGTACACGCTTGCATTGCCGAAACCGACGCCGATCGACTTGCAGGTCGCGCTGCGATCGTACGTGGGGAATGCGGGGGAGCGCACCCAGCGGCGGGACGGCGTCATCGTGGCGGACGGCAACCTGACGATGTTGAGCATCACCGACGGCACGTCGAACACGCTCGCCTTCGGCGAGCGCCCGCCCCCGGCCAATTACCTGTTCTTGGGTATGCTGTATGTCGGCTGGGGAGCCAGTGCCAACGGCGACGGCGAACTCGCCTCGGTGATCGGCGTCCGAGACCCGAACCCGTACGCCCGGTTCGGCCCGGACATCGCTTGCGGCCTCGGCCCGTTCCCGTACCGGCAACCCGACCTGAGTGCGACGCCGGATTGCTCGTTGTTCCAATACTGGTCGCTCCACCGGGGCGGCGCGAACTTCGCGTTCGCCGACGGCTCGGTGCGGTTCCTCACGTACGGTGCCGACCCGATCCTTGGCGCACTCGCCACCCGCGCCGGTGGCGAAGTGCCGGAGACGATCGAATAATACGGCGAGGCATTCCCTAAAAGCTACTTCTCGTCGGTGCCTTTCATCTCTCGCAGTTCGGAGTCCGTGTACTCGTTCTGCACGTCCCGGTTCGCGGCCGAGGCGTGTCGCATCCGCGACATGTTGGCGGAGGTGGAACCCCATGCGGCCTGTTGAGTGTGGTTCGACGTTGGCGCGATCGAGCCTTGAATGCCGAGCGACCCCGCTTCCGCGAAGGCATCCTGATTGGCACCCAGATACGTGAACTGCCAGTTGTACGCCGTTTGTTGATGCGAAATCATCTCTTTGATCTTCGAGCGGCTGAACTCCTTGCTCGCGTTCTCCTGGCCATCGGTGATGATGACGACCACGACCAGCGCCGGGCGATCCGTTTCGTTCATCTTCGACAATCGCTCGCCAGTTTCGACGATCGCGCGACCCACGGCATCGAGCAGTGCCGTGTTTCCACGCGGCACGAGTTGGCAGTGGGGCACGGTGCGAATCGGGACGCCCCGATGCACGAACTCGTATTCGTGATCGAACTGCACGAGCGTAAAGAGTGCCTCGCCGGGTTGTTTCTTTTGCTCGTCGAGGAAGTGGTTCAACCCGCCCTCGGCATCGGATTGGCACACATTCATCGAACCGCTCCGGTCCATGACCACGGTGATGTCGGTCAGATCGCTTCGCATGATGAGGCTCCTGAATGGAATCGTTCCGGTTGCAGAATTATACGCGAGTACGACGACGGGAAACACTCGCTTGATTCGACTTCGCACTGTGGTATGATCGTTTCTGCCTCAACCGCCTTCTCCACGTGCAGGAAGAACCGATGCGTTTCTTTGCTTCGCTGATCGTCGTATTGTCCGCCAGTGTCGCCTTCGCGCAGAAGGCACCCGATGTCGCGCCCCTCAAGGGGAAAACCGAAACCAAAAAGCTGTTCGACGGCAAAACGCTCGACGGCTGGGACGGTTTTGAAGACCTGTGGAGCGTGAAGGATGGCGTCATCGTCGCCAAGAACACCGACCCGCTCAAGTTCAGCACCTACTTGCTGACCAAGGAAAAGTACACCGATTTCCGCCTGACGTTCGAGTCGAAACTCGTCGAATCCGAGATGCACTCCGGCATCGCGTTCTGGGGTAAAGTGGGGAAGCCCGACGTGAGCAAAGACGTGGAAAAGGATCGCACGAAATACACTTATTCGGGGCACCTCGTGATGTTCCCAACGAACTACGGCATGTACGATCTCTTCGGTCGCAGCGGCTTGCCCGTCGATGGCGGTCCGGCGAAGAAAGTCGGCAAGCAGCACGACTGGAATGAGATTGAAATTCTTGCCCAGGGTAACCGCGTTCGCGTCGCGATCAACGGCACCGCCGTCGTCGATTGGCGCGACCCGAAACCCGAGACGATCCACGCCGCCCCGATCGGTCTGCAACTGCACTCGAACAATGTCAAGCAAGAGATTCACTTCAAAGGGCTGACGATCGAAACCTTCCCGAAGGAAGACAAATTGCTGTCGGCGAAGTAGATTCTCACTCGGGTGCGTAGATCGTTCGGCCGCCATCGACCGCCAGAAACGCACCGGTGATGAAGTCGTTATCGACGAACGAAAGAACCGCCAGCGCGATGTGCTCTGGCGTTCCTTCTCGCTTTACGAGCGTCGCCTGAATGCTCGCTCGTTTGTCCGCTTCCGGCATATCTGGCGGCAACATCACTGGCCCCGGTAGGATCGCATTCACTCGCACATTCGGGTTCCGGCTCCCGAGTTCGACCGCCATATTACGCGTGATCGCACTCACCGCCCCCTTGCTCGGGAAGTACGCCGCGTAGTGCAAATACGGCCGCACTTCCGCCCAGTCGCCGATATTCACAATCACGCCGCCTTCGGGTTGCCCCACCATCAACAGCCCGACCTGCTGACAGCACAGGAACGTGCCGAGTGCGTTGGTATCGAAGTGCATACGCACATCGGCGGCAGTGACCATCTCGAGCGGTTTGCTCTCCCAGACGGCCGCCGAGTTCACGAGCAGATCGACGCGGCCAAACCGGGCGATTACGCCGAGCACCATCGCGCCGACTTCGTCTTCGTTCGCCAAATCCGCCTGAAATGCCGCGACCTCGACGCCGTGCAACTTCAACGCGGTCACAGTTTCGTCGGCCTCGGCTTTCGACGTGCGATAGTGAATCGCAATCGCGTACCCCCGTTTGGCGAGCGCCTCCGCAACGACCGCCCCGACCCGCTTCTTGCCGCTCCCCGTAACGAGCGCCACACGCTTTTGCGACATAACAGATTCCTTATTTGAAATGCGAGTATTGCCTACAGGAAGGATAGACGCAGCACCTTGCGTGCCAACAATTATCCGCCGACAACTGCGGTGTCATTCGTGTGCCGGGTCGAACTCGGGGATATTTGAAAACGCGATGCGAGTCGGGGCGGTAGTCTCCGATCCGCACATCGTGCCGAAGTGGATCGCGTTCTTTCCGAAGGTGCGATTCACTTTGTCCATGACGTGCGAGAGCGTCGTCAGTTGCCGATCCGATTCGAATAGCGATGGTGTGGTGGTGGCAGCAGGAGTCAGGTCGAACAGCACCATGCTCACTTTCAGCGGTCGCCCCAAGCGGAACACTGGCCGTTTTTCCCACCATTCGCCGAACGCCAGTAACAATGTCAGCGTATCTTGGCAACGGGGCATCGAGCCGCTCGCTTCCCAGCGTTCGCCGGAATCGTAACGCATCGACACGGCCATGCGACCGCACCAATAACCGATGCCGCGTAGCCGTGCGGCGGCCTTATGGATGAGCTTCACCATAATGCCGCGTGCCCCGGCATCGGTGCGTAACACCGGTGGCAACACGTGCGAATGGCCGACCGTTCGCCGGTGCGTCGCCTTCTCGTGAACCTCTTCCCCACGCAGGATGTAATACCAGCGTTCGCCGTGAATCCGGCTTCCCCAGATCAGCGTTTGCGCTTTCACCGATAGCTCGCACAACTGCTGCGTCGTGAACACGCCGTGCGTGTGGAATCGCTTGCCCATACGCGGGCCGATGCCGGGAAAGTCGGTGATCGGCAACGAGTACAGTCGATGCGGCAGCTCCTCCGATTCGATGATCGTCAGGCCATCGGGCTTGTGCATGTCCGATGCAACTTTCGCGAGAATCCCGTTCGGCGCGACGCCGATAGAGCAGCGAATCCAATCGCCCGCCTCGGCGCGAATCTCGGCTTTGATCTTCGTCCCGATCCGTCGGATTGTCGCGGGGGATCGTTCGTCGCCGATGAGTCGACACGCCATTTCGTCGATCGACATCACGCGATGGATCGGCAAGCACCGGCCGACGGCACGCACGATCTGATTGTGAACTTCCACGTAGCGGTCGTGCCGCGCCACCACCAATTGCAACGACGGGCACAGTTGCAGTGCTTCCCAAACGGGAGTGCCGGTTTTGATGCCGTACGCTTTCGCCTCGTAGCTCGCGGCCAAGCAACAGGTGGAGCGCGCCATCATCGGCACGATGCCGACGGGCTTCCCGCGCAGCCTCGGATTGTCTTGTTGTTCCACCGAAGCGAAGTAGGCGTTCATATCGACGAAAATGATGCGGAGCGGCATATGTGAACCCCCGAACATTTAGTAATCGTGCGTACACTTATTCTGTAAGTACGCGATCGCTCGTTCGGGTGCAAGCGATTTGTACGGAAGTTCACCAGTTTTCGGATGGCGCATGCCGTTCGTGCCGAAGGAAGCGATGAAGCGACCGATTCGCAGGAAATCTCGCACCGGATTACCCACGTATAATTCCACACCAGAGGAAGTGGTCGCATTCACGCTATACTTCTCGCGGCTGAATCTGACACTTTCAACGAAGGCGAGAATCTCTTATTCTAGCGCTTGGAATAAACGTTGTGGCGGATGGCGTCGCGTCTCGAAGACTCGCCACGACTGGTTTTCGAGGGTCATTGCCCCGCGTCCCATGGTTTCACCATGGGCTGGAAGAGCGACCCTTTCAGGGTCGGGGTTCTGTTTTCGGTCCTGAAAGGATCGCTCACGTAGCCCATG
>JAYWCL010000294.1:0-8408 GCA_043780595.1 Limnoglobus sp. | reverse complement strand
AAGCGTAAGTCTGCTAGTACCTTCGAGTTACTGGCCGATCCGAGCAAGCTCAACTACAGAGTGGAAACGCCCGCAAACGCTTAACTTGATGCTAATGGGAGGTTACGAAGTCTTACCCGCGAATCGGCTCTCCGTCCACGGGTTGCCTCGCATGTGGTACTGGCCGTTTTCGGGGCGTTCCCAGTATCCGGGGCGGTCGTCGGTCATGAATTCGATACCGCGTACCCACTTCGCGCTCTTCCACGCATAGAGTTTCGGAATCACCAGCCGTAACGGGTAACCGTGATCGAGCGGCAAATCTTGGCCGTCGTGTTTCATCGCGAACAGCGCGTCTTCGGCGAAAAAATCGTCGATCGGCAGGTTCGTCGTGTAGCCATATTCGCAGTGGACCATCGCGAATTGGGCTTCGGGGGCGATCGTGCAATGGTTGCGGAGTTCGCGGGTGGCGACGCCTTCCCAGAGGTTGTCGAGCTTGCTCCAGCGCGTGACGCAGTGCATGTCGGCGAAGACTTTCACCCGTGGCAACGCACAGAACTCCGGCCACGTGAACCGAACGGGCATTTCCACGAGTGGCTTCGGGAAGATCGCAAAATCCCATGTGGTGGGGTCGAAGGTCGGTTCTGGACCTTCGTGCAAAACCGGCCATTTCACCGTCCGCGACTGTCCGGGCGGCAAGCGATCCTCGCGCACGGTGTCGCTTGAGATCACGATTCCATCGGGTTCCATCGCATTCCTCCATGGCGGGGCGTCGTCAGTTTAGTGCCAATTGGCACTCGCGGTTACACCACGAGTGTGCGAACCCTCGCAACGCATCGCCACTCTCGTAATTTAATAGCGACTATTCCCGCTGTTTCCCGATAGGACCGTCTCCGATGAAAGCGCGACTCTTCACCCCCGGCCCGACCCCCGTGCCCGAGGAAACCCTGCTCGAACTCGCCAAACCGGTGACGTACCACCGTACGGCCGAAGCGAAAGCGATCCTCGGCGAAGTTACCGAAGACCTCAAATACGTCTTCCAGACCAAGAACACAGTGCTGACGCTGACGAGTTCGGGCACCGGCGGGATGGATGCTGCCGTGGCTTGTTCGAGCGCGCCCGGCGACAAGGCGATCTTGCTCACGGCAGGCCGTTGGGGCGAGCGATGGCGCGGCGTGTTGAAGGCGAACGGGGCGAATATCATTTCCGTCGAAGTGCCTTACGGCAAAGCCGTCACGCCGCAGATGCTCGACATCGCGCTGCGGGCCAACCCCGACGCGAAGATCGTGCTTTCCACGCTCAGCGAAACCTCGACCGGCGTCGGCCACGACATCGCCGCGTTCGGCGAACTCGTTGCCAAAACCGATGCCCTGCTGTTAGTCGATGCCATCAGCGGCCTCGGCGCGATGGAGTGCCGCACCGACGATTGGAAGATCGACATTTGCGTCACCGGTTCGCAAAAGGCGCTGATGCTGCCACCCGGTCTGGCGTTCGTCAGCGTCAGCGAAAAGGCGTGGAAAGTCATCGACGCCACGCCGGTCCGCAACTTTTACCTGGACTTGCGCCGCTACAAGAAGAGCATCGCCGAGAGCGACACGCCGTTCACCCCGGCGAACACGCTGATTAAAGCGCAGCGGGTGAGCTTGAAGAAAATCCGCACGGAAGGCATCGAGAACTTGTGGGCACGTCACGCGAAGATGGCGACCGCGTGCCGCGCCGCGGTTGCCGCGATGGGGCTGGAACTGTTTGCCGAGCGCCCGAATAACGGCCTCACTGTGATTACGGTACCCGCCAACATCGACGGCAGCGCCACGTTGAAAATGATGGAAAAGAAGTACGGATTCAAGTTCGCCGACGGCCAAGACAACATGAAGGGCAAGATCTGGCGGCTCAGCCACATGGGCTACACCGATGCCTTCGATGTCCTCGGCGCAATCTCCGCGCTAGAACTCGTGCTGATCGAAAGCGGCTACGCCATGACCCCCGGTGCCGGCGTCGCCGCCTTCCAAACGAGCCTGGCGAAGGCGATTTAGAACGCCACCAACCCCAACTTCCGATCCCCTGTCCTGTTTCCCTATCGGAGTGATGAACGATACTCTGATACTCCGCAGCCCGCCGGAGCAAATCCCGATACGGAAGCGCGAATTCAAGCACTCGAGAAAAAGGTCGAAGAACTGTTGCGAAAACCTTAACAGTAATAGGCGGAAGCCTCGACGATGCGACAGCACAGACGGGCGTCTGTGCTGTTTTTCCATTTGCCACTCACGCGCCATGACACTGCCACCGACGGACATCCTCCTCGAAGCGCTGCGCGAAACGGTCGGCCCGCCGTTCGTTGTCGGCGCGGTGGTGATGGCGTTCGCGCGGTTGCTGTTCGGCAAATCGTCGGCGAGCGTGGCAGCCGTCGTTGCGTTTATCGCGAGCCTGGCGGTCGGCAATCATCTCGCGAAAATTCACCCCGGCTGGCTGCCGACGGATCGACGCCTCACGTGGCTACCTTGGCTCTCGGCCACGGCGGCAATCTCGGGAATGCTCGTCCGCAAGCCGAAACTGGCTACTGTCGGTTACACGTTGTGGGCGGTGGTCGTGGCGATGGCCGTCGTCCGCGTCGTGCCAAAGGAGTATCAGACGCTGCCGATGATCGCCGTCCCCGCGTTCATCGTGCTCACGGCGATCATCGGTTTCGGCCTGATGCATTTGAGCAAACGCCAACCCGGTGCGCTCGCGCCGTTCGTTCTCGCGGCGTGCCTCATGACTGCGGGCACGGTGATTATTTACGCGCATTCCAAAAGCCTACTCGACGTCGCCACGCTCGGCGCGATGGCACTTTTCGGCATCGGCACGGTCGTGTTTTTCACGCGCGGTGAAGTGGGTGCGGTGTTGCCCGGCGGCGCGATCTTGCTCACGGGTACGCTGTTTGCAGCGTTCCACGAAACCGAAAGTCTGGTGCCGACCACGGCGTTCGCGTTGCCGTGCGCTGCGCCTCTACTGGCATTCCTCGCGTTCATTCCTGCCGTGGAACGTTGGCGACCGATCTATCGTTGGCTGACCGTGTGGATACCGGTTGCTATGATGTTGATCGCCGCCGTCGCGCTCGCCGCGACGAACGAATCGCTCGCATACGAGAGCGAGTATTGAGGATCACATCCACTTTGCGAAATCGCGCCAGCCGATCCAGAAGCCGAGGCCGAGGATGGCGGCGAACAGCCCGAGGAACAGTCCGCAACGCAACAGGAACGTGCGGCGTTGGACGGCGAGTTCCAACTGCGGGTTCTCGGCGAGGTCGGTGAGAAAGTGAATTCGTTCGGCGATGGTGCCGTGCTGCCACGACTTTAACATCGCCCAGAATCGCTTGATGAGCGGTAGCCGTCGTCGCGTACTGGCGGCATCCATTCCATTCATGTCGGCGACGCGCTCGAGTGCGCGAATCATCGCGTTGACGCCATCACGCGTGACGGGCAACCCGCCGGATACGACGCGGCAACCGTAAATGTCGGCTTGTCGTTCGCAACGCCGCGACAGGAAGCCGAACACGACGAAGATGTAAGCGCCGAGTGCTGCGAGTGGTGGCAGCCCCGCCCACGGTTCCCAGGCGCGTGCGTCGATCCAGTCGGCGTCAACCGCCTCGTGGAACAGCACGCCGACGCCGACTGCGGTGGCCACGGCACTCACCGTGAAGAACGCGGCATAGTACGGAATATGCCAGTGTTTTGCGTGGCCGAGTTCGTGGCCGAACACCGCATCGAGTTCGTCCGGCGCGAGTGTCTCGAGGAGTTTATCGGTGAAGACGATGTAGCGTGCTTGTGGCACCACACCGACGACGAGCGCGTTCGCCATGCCGCCGCGTGTGGGCCAAATCAGCAGATCGCGGTAGCGGAACTTCCAGGTTTTCGCGAGTGCTTCGAGGCGTTCGCGATCCGGCCCGGCGGGCATCGGCTTCAACCCGAGTACGGGCCGCACCAGCAACGGCAGTAACACGAACAGCAACGGCACGACGAGCAATCCTGCCCACATCGTCAAATCGTGATCGGCCCATTCGGGCGCATAACGAATGAACGTTTGTTGCGACGAGAACATGCCGACGGGAAACATCACCAGGAACGCGAACGGCCGAAAGTGGTAAGCGAAGTGCCCGAACCGCGTCCAGAATGAATGCAGCGCCGAACGAATTGCCGTTTCGTGGAAAGCGCGTTCGGCATCATAGTGCAACAGCCAGATGATGCAGATCGTCAAAATATACGGTGCCGGGACGAGTAGTTCCGCGAGCGGTGCAATCAGTTCGCGGCCATCGTAAACGATGTGCGTGCGGTGCCAGACGCTCCAACCCCAGCCGAGGCCGACGATCGTGAGGATCGCAATGAACAGGTTCGCGTAGCCGATGGATCGGCGATAGCGATTGTAGATCGTGCCGACTTCCGCACGGCGTTCGGAGTCGTTCCGCAACGCGGAAGTCGTCCAGCGCGTCAGGATCGCAGTCGCGCCGATCGGCAACAAGAACAGGAACGCGGTGATGCCAACACTACCGCTCGCGCCGATCCGAAACGGCGGCGCAGGCCACGGCACCTTCGCACAAGCGGCCGTCAACAGAAGCACAATCAAAATCGGCATCGCAGCGAGTCTTTCGGGGGCTATTAGGACAGTAACTGATCGAGTTCGCCGACGAGTCGGCTGAACTTCGCGAGCGCGGCGTTCACCGGTTCGGGCGTGGCCATATCGACGCCCGCATCGCGTAACAGATCGAGCGGATCTTTGCTGCTCCCCGCCTTCAGGAAGTTCAAATACGCATCGAGTTCGGGCTTGCCGCCCTTCGTCACGCGCTCGGCCAGCGCGATCGCGGCCGACAGTCCCGTTGCATATTTGTAGACGTAGAACGCGCGGTAAAAGTGCGGGATTCGCAAGCACTCGAGGCTCAGTTCGTCGTCCAAAACGAACGCGGGGCCGAAGTAGGCGTCGAGCAGTTTGCGGTACTCGCCCTGCAAGGTTTCGAGCGTCAGTGGCTCGTTGTTTTCCGCGAGTGCGTGCGTGATCTTCTCGAATTCGGCGAACATCGTTTGCCGCACGATCGTCTTGCGAATGTCGTCGATTTCGCGGCCGATAAAGTAGGCGCGTTCGCGGTCGTCGCATGCCCGTTCGCGCATGTAGTCGCTGAGTAATTGTTCGTTGAATGTACTCGCAACTTCGGCCACGAAGATCGTGTATTGCGAATACTGATAGGGTTGCTGTTTCGAGTAGTGCGAATGCATACTGTGCCCCGCTTCATGCGCGAGTGTGAACACGTGATCGAGCACATTTTCCTGATAGTTCATCAGGATGTACGGCGCGCTGTCGTAGCAGCCACTGCTGAACGCGCCGCTGTGTTTGCCCTTGTTTTCGTAGCGATCGCACCACCGCCCGCGCATCCCTGCTGCCAACACGTTGCCGTAATCGCTGCCGAGTGGCTTCAGTGCATCGAGCACCAACTCGACGCCTTCATCCCATGTCGTTTTACGCTGAAACTCGGTGAGGATCGGTACGTAGACATCGTAGAAGTGAATGTCGTCGAGCTTCATCGCGCGCTTGCGGACATCGTAATATTTGTGTACCGCCGGCAGGTTCGCACGCACCGCTGACAATAGGTTGTCGTAGACGCTAACCGGAACGACATCCGGGAACAGCGCCGCCTCACGCGCCGAGGGATAATTCCGCACCCGCGACTGATACACATCCTGTTTCACCGACCCCGCCAACGTGGCGGCCAGCGTATTCGCGTGATCGGAATATTCGACGTAATACTGGTGGAATGCGACTTCGCGAATGGCGCGATCCGGGCTTTCGAGCATCATCGAGTACGTCGAATGGCTGAGTTCGATCGTTTCGTTCTCGGCAGTCTCGATCGTGCCGAAACGCATGTCGGCATCGGTCAGTTGGTCGAACACGCTTCGCGGCGTCTGGTTGGTTTCGGTCTGCATCGCCAAGATGCGTTCTTCCTTCATCGACAGCGTGTGCGGCTTGTAGCGCAGCAACCGTTCGAGCCACAGTTTGTAATCGGCGAGCACCGGCGATGCGATAAACTCGCGCATCGTGTCGTCGGGAATCGCGAGCAATTCGGGGCGATAATAGCTCGCCGCTTCGGCGGCGCGACCGGCGATGCCGATGTACCGCGCCTTGAGGCCCTGATACTTCGAGTTCGCAACGTCTTCGGTTTCCTTCAGAAACGCATAGGTGCCGAGCTTGTCGCCGGCACGCTCGAACCGTGCATCGAAGCGGAGCAATGCGGCGACATTCTCGACCGATGTACCGAGCGTGCCCGCGTAAATCGCGTAACCGGGGACCATCGCTTCCCACTCGGCGAACGCAGTTTCCCACGCCTCATCGGTGGCGAACAACGTGGCAAGATCCCATGTGTTGGAAACGGAAACTTCGGACCGAGTGGGCAATCGCTTCGCGGACATTCTGACTCCCGATGAACGGATGAGGACGCTAATATCTTACGCCGAAGGCCCTGCTGGGGCGCGGTCTTCCGCACGCCACGCCGCAAGTGTCAGCCACGCCAGGGCTAAACCGATGCCCCAATGCACGGTGCTGGTACACAGATAGACGATGTGCGCGACGCGGAACGGTCGGCGCATCGCGATCGTACGCCCCGTCGGGTCGAGGAAATAATTCATCAGATCGTGCAAGTAAAACAGCAGCAATAACAACAGCATCGCGACGACGCCGAGCGTTTGCCGCACGACGATGCGGCGCGCAACCGGATCGCGCGTCGCCGATACGTCCCATGCGAGTATCGCCAGAAACACCAACCCGATGCGGTTGAGCCAAACCGTAACGAGTGCGGTGATTTCCCCTTGCGCCGACGCCGAGCCGAGCAGATCGGTGCCAATCGGCACGACTACCGCCGAGTAAAACACGAAGCCACCCTGCCAAAGCAGCAAGGCTTGCAACAACAAAAACCGACGGAACATCGCGTACATACCGGTTTACGATACGAACGTTGGGAACGGCCGTCGCGCGCTGGAGTGATACCGTTCGTCCCGCAACCGATGCTGGAACCGCAGTCGCGGGCTTCATACAATCACTGCATCCTCTCATTCGGTTGCGGAGTAACACGGTCATGCGGCACGTTCTTTCGGCTCTCGTTCAAAATCAGCCCGGTGTGTTGGCGCACATCTCGGGGATGCTCGCGTCGCGTGGGTTCAACATCGACAGCCTAGCCGTCGGTGAAACCGAACTTGCGAATATGTCGCGGATGACGTTCGTCATTCATGCCGAAGACAACGTCGTCGATCAAGTGCGCAAGCAACTGGACAAGATCGTCACCGTCGTGCAAGTCGTCGATATTTCGGCAGAGAACTACGTCGAACGCGATTTGATGCTGATTAAAGTGGCGTGTAAACCCGAAAAGCGTGCCGAATTGTCGCTGCTCGTTGCGGCGTTCCGCGGCCGTGTGGTGGATATTCAACACAGCGACATGATGATCGAAGTCAGCGGGTCCGAAGGCAAGGTCGAAGCGTTCATCTCGCTGATGCGACCGTACGGCATCGTCGAACTCGCCCGCACCGGCCGAATCGCCCTCATCCGCGGCACGCCCAAAGCCAACGGAGACGAAGCGTGACCCCCGCAACGATCTCACTCCCGACGCGACGGCTCGACGATGCCGTCGTGAGCTTGCTGCAAAGCCTAAAAGTCGGCGACCGCATCAAGATCGTGCAAACGCTCCGGGTCGGCTCGCGCACGTGGCCCGCCGAAGCCATCGGCGTCTTCCGCGGCATGGGCTACCTCTCCACCGGCGTCACCACCAATCGCGTTCCCGAAGACGACATCGTCGTCCCGACCGTCCATTTCACCAAAGACAACGGCGAACTCACGAGCATCAGCCTGGACGAAAACACCAAAGTGGAGAAGGTGTAAGCGACCGAACAACCGTTATTCTGTACAATTACCTTGATGCCGAGCGACGACGACTACTTCGGAGGTCACGGCACGGGAGTCAATTGTGCCATCCGTGCAAAACAACACCACGTATCCGGTTCGCACGGCGCGGCGGGGCTGGTTTATGTATTTACGCCCAAGCATCACGGTGGAGATACGACGAGCTCGTGTTGGCTGACGGACCTGACCTTCGATGAAGAGTTTACTATCTTCGACCGAGCAGACGGAGTCGTTGTTGCAGACCCGAAAGTGATGGACGAACGGCAAGTCGCTGACGGGAACGGAAACCTCTACGGCTACGAAACGCTTCCAACGGGAACGTTGAGAGAACTCGGAACTTCGCATCAGCTAATGGCCGAGTTCCCAAATCAGCTACAAGGGGCAGACTGGCACGGATACCCGATTTGGCCGATTCGCCCATATTCGTCGGAGAACTATCAAGGTCAGAAATGTCGGCCGGCGACAGAGGTCTTCGACAGGATGGTCCAACTCGGCGACATTTCTCCCGCACAACGAAAACG
>JAYWCL010000293.1:0-10821 GCA_043780595.1 Limnoglobus sp. | reverse complement strand
ATGAATGGTGGTTTCGCAACTCACATTCTGGGAGAAACAGGCACTTTACGATAGCCGAATCGCAATCGCAAAACTGCTACCCACTTTTGAACCGTGCCCTTTTCGGCGTTACTTTTTTGGCAAAACTGCGACCTGGCTATGAACCATGCCGGAATGGGATAAACACCAAATCGGCGACGGAGGGAATCGCGGTGGGCCGCGTCAACCGGAAAGCGACTGGCGACGAGATGGCACACGCCACTCAAGCGATTCAGGAGGCGTTCCCCGAGTACGATGTCGTCTGGGGCAGCCACGGGGATTACGGCGGCGGTCGCGCCCCCCGCGACCACACGCTGTGGCTCGACCTCCGCGACGGGTCTGCACATTTCAACATCCCAGAACTGTACGGCGGCGACTTGTTCCGTTGGATGCGGCCCGGCGGGTAGTGCCAAGACGCATCATCAGGAACTTCCCCAGGCGGTGAGCGGTAACCCGCCCTTATGACCGGTGCTGTTTGTTGAGTACCCAATGTTGGCACGGTTCAAAACCGGGTTGCCGTGTTGTGGACTTCCCCATTCTTGGCGAGCGGTGTGGCGTCAGCCCACTGATCCTGCCATGGTCATGTGCAATATCAATGGATCGAGATTGACTGCGACGAGCCACCGGATCGATCCCCTCCCGAGATGCGATTGGGTATCAGCCCATGTTACCCGTAAGTCGCCTCGAAGTCCTCCCAGAATCCTGGGTAGATTTTGGCGACGCAGGCGGGGTTGCGGATGGTGGTGCCGGGGACTTTGCGGGCGATCAGTGCCGTAACCTGCTCCTGTGACCGCTGCGCTCCATCCACTTCGGCGCACCGCTTAAAAAATACAACTTGTGTCAGATTTCCCGACGTGCAAGGTCGAGTTGTGCCGTTTTTGCGGATTTCCCGGCAAAAATACGTTGACACCTTATCTGTAGCGAAGAAAATGGTAGAAGGGCAACAAATACGACGAAACCAACGTAATGCTGCCTACCGTTGCAACGATGCCACCCCAGGAGTCGTCTCATGGACAAGTTTTTCGCTGTTTCTTTGCGGTCGCAAAGGTTAAAGCGTTTTGCCGGAATCTGCTTCGTGCTGACCGCCTTCGTTGGCGTCAGCACTCCCGCATACGGTGACGCCATCTACTCTGCTGACCTGGTGGCGACACTCACGTCTCCTCCGGCGATAAACAACCTGTATGGCTTTGCCCCGTTCGTCGGTACGAGGGACTCATCCAATACTCCCGGATTTGGCGATCACGGTGCCTTCGGACATGCGTCAGTGCAACTCGAACCCCCAGGGCTTCTTGCGTTTGCTACTGTGTTTGGATTTGCTAATGGAGTTCCGGGCACACCCGCGCACGCGGAATCCTATGGCCGCACACAACAGAAAATCAACATGGCCAATCTTTCGGGTGTGATTTTGCCACGTCAGAATCTTGCAATTGATCTCATGCTCAATCTGGACTACAGACTCGGTGTTTTCGCAGAATTACCCGGCTTAGACATAGCGAGAGCGGGCATCCTTGTGCGCATAAACAACGCGGTCGTTTATCAAGATGAGCTAATAGCCCAGCCCAATGCGACGGCCGCACTTGCTTTCACGATAAACATTCCCATAACTCTTCCTCCCGATAGCGTGACTCCTACCTTGTTCGACATCACTGTTTACGGAAGTGCCGATAGCACCCGGCCACCCGACCCACCGCCACCCGATCTACCACCGCCGCCCAACCCAATTCCCGAACCCACATCGCTCGTGCTGTTAAGCATCGGTGCTCTCAGCTTGCTCGGATATGGCAGGCGGCACCGAAAGCCGTTGGACGAATCTCCAAAGGGCTAGTGGTGAAAGGCTTTGGTGGTCAAATCTGCTCAACGAGCGCCATCAACGCGATCTATCGGGTCATCGAGACCCGATAGATCGCGTCCTTTTGCCGAATCTCCTCACAAAGCCTCCTCGGATCCGCGAAAAGTTTAGAACCTGGTTTTTATTTTTTTGTCGCCTCGAAATCCTCCCAGAAGCGGGGGTAGGTTTTGGCGACGCAGGCGGGGTTGCGGATGGTGGTGCCGGGGACTTTGCGGGCGATCAGTGCGAAGCTCATCGCCATGCGGTGATCGTTGTAGGTATCGACCGCACAGCCCGTCATTTTTGCGAGTGGCACCGGATGGATCGTCAGGCCGTCGTCGCGTTCGTCGACGAGTACGCCAAATTTACGCAGTTCGATAGCTACCGCCGCGATGCGATCCGTTTCCTTGTGGCGAATGTGCGCGACGTTGCGGATGGTGGTTGGCCCCTCCGCGAAACTGGCCACGGCAGCGAGTGTCATCACGGTGTCACTGATGTCGTTCATATCGACATCGATTCCGCGTAGCGTACCCGAATCGCGTCGCAGCACCATGTCGGAACCATCGACGCGAACCGTGCAGCCCATCATTTCTAGTACCTGTGCGAAGCGGACGTCGCCTTGCAAACTCACGCCGACATTGGGCATGTTTCGCACGCGCACCTCTCCGCCGTGGATGGCGGCCGCCGCAAAGAAGTAACTCGCCGAAGAGGCATCGGGTTCGATGGCGTATGCGAGTGGCGGGCGATTCGCCGAGGTGTACGAAATCGGTTCGACGCGATAGGAGTTGTCGGACGACAAATGTTGAAAGTTCCCGCCCCAACTCGTCAGCATTCGCAACGTCATGTCGACGTACGGAACCGAGACGAGTTCCCCAGTCACGACCACATCGATCGTCCGACCCGCGAACGGCGCGGCGAGTAGCAACCCACTGAGGAATTGGCTGGAAATCGAGCCGCGAACCGCCACGCGATTCGTCTTCCAGCCGTCGGCAAGAATCGTCACGGGCGGGCAACCGGTGCCGTTCTCGCTAATCGCGGTCACGCCCAAATCGTGCAATGCGCTCAGTAAATCTTGAATCGGTCGCTCGCGCATTCGCGCAATGCCATCGAGTTCGTAACGCCCCTGCCCGAGGCCGAGCATTGCCGTGAGGAAACGAACTGTGGTGCCCGAATTGCCGACGAATAACTTCGCGTCCTTCGCGGGAATGATGCGGCCACTGGTGTTCTTCGCGAACGCAATCCGACCGTGCGGCCAGTCGGCGATCACTGCGAAGCCGAGTTGCGTGAGGCAGTCGACCATCACCTCGGTGTCTTCACTTTGCAATGCACCCGTAAGTTCGCAACCCGATTCTTGGCTCGCGAGGGCCGCCAGTACGAGCGCCCGATTCGTGATGCTCTTGCTCCCCGGCACGCTGACCGTGGCATCGATCCGGCCATCGTGCGCGGCCATCGCCAACTCGGCAGGATAGGCGTGTGCGTTTTCATCGCGTTTCGGGGTCATTGACGTTCCTGTTACTTCTGCTTCCGGTTCGTTTCTGAGAAGGCCGGATGTCGGGTTGTTTTTATATCACTCCGAAGCCTTACGTTTTTCGAGAACGGTTTCTTCGCATCTCCATCGAACCCCGACGAAGCCGTCCGTATCTTCACTGGTATCTGAACACACGCACCTGGAAGTTTGCCGTCACCATGAGCATTCGCACTCGCTTCGCGCCGTCGCCGACCGGTTACCTGCACATCGGCGGGGTCCGCACGGCCCTGTTTAATTGGCTGCTCGCCAAACGTCATGCGGGGCAGTTTATCTTGCGGATCGACGACACCGACGACGCCCGCAACTGCACCGAAGCCGTCAAGCCGATCGTCGATGGTTTCGCGTGGCTCGGCATGGGTTGGGACGAAGGCCCGACGGCGGCGGCGGACGGCACCAGCTTCGGGCCGCACGC
This sequence comes from Limnoglobus sp., assembly GCA_043780595.1. Taxonomy (GTDB): domain Bacteria; phylum Planctomycetota; class Planctomycetia; order Gemmatales; family Gemmataceae; genus Limnoglobus. The sequence goes on along the minus strand of JAYWCL010000293.1, from coordinate 7,035 downwards.
GCCGTACTATCAGGGACAGCGGAACGACAAGTACGAAGCCGCCGCGATGAAACTCCTTGCCGAAGGCAAAGCCTACCCCGATTACACGACCTCCGCCGAGATGGATGCGGCGCAGAAACAAGCCCAACTCGCACGCACCGCCTACGTTCATCGCGGCACCAACCGCGATCTGCCGGCCGACGAAAACGTACGGCAATATCGCGAGAAGAAAGCCCCGCTGCTGCTGAAAGTCACACCGGGCCAGACGGTGAAGTTCACCGATGCCGTGAAGGGCAAACAGGAAATCAGCACCGATACGATTCGCGATCCGATGTTGTTGCGCGGGCCGAAGGAGAGCGGGCTGTGCCGGGCGTTGTACAACTTCGCCACGGTGGTCGATGAGATCGATTTCGGCATCACGCACGTCGTCCGCGCGATCGAACACTTGTCGAACACCCCGCCGCAAATCCTGATGTTCGAGGGACTCGGGGCCACGGTGCCGACGTTCGCGCATATCCCGCAAGTGTATTACAACGGCGAAAAGATGAGCAAGCGGAAGACGCCGCCACTGACCGCCGATGACATCGCGAAGTTCAAGGCGTGCGGCTGGACCGACGACGAGATTAAGGGTCGCGACGACCTCAACATCATCGCCGTCGCGTATTACCAAGAGATCGGCTACCTGCCCGAAGCGCTCATCAATTACCTTTGTCGGCTCGGTTGGTCGATGGACGGCGAAAGCGAGTTCATTCCGCTCGATACACTCATCGCAAACTTCAGCCTCGAGCGCGTGACCGATGCGCCGGGTAACTACGATGCGAAGAAATTATTCTGGCTGCAAGGCGAGTACATGAAGCTCGTGCCGACGCCGGAGAAGCTCACACGCTGCCTGCCGTTCTTGCGAAAAGCGAAGCTCATCGGCGAGACGCTCGACGATGCGACCCGCGAGAAGTTGACGAAAGTCATCGAGGCATCCGGCGACAGAATCAAACTGTTCAGCGACGTGCTGGCGTTCACGGTGCCAATTTTGAAAGACGAAATCGACTACGACGCGAAGGCACTGGAGAAGGCGTTCAAAGACCCGAACGCGAAAGTGTTACTCGGCGAGTTCGCCGAAGCCTTGAAGGTGTGCGAGCCGTTCGATGCCGTTTCGACGGAGAAGGCGCTGCACGAATTCACCGCCGCAAAGAGCATCAAGCCGAACGCGATCGTCACGCCGGTCCGCGTGGCCATCACCGGCGTCAGCGTCGGCTTCGGACTCTTCGACACGATGGCGATCCTCGGCAAAGCCACCGTGCTCAAGCGGATCGAAGCGACGTTGAATCGTTGATTGAGGTGGTTCACTCCGGCCAAGGCTGCGTGGGGAACTGGGTGCGGAACGCGCGTTCGGCGGGCGTGTCGTCGTAGCCGACGGGTTCGCCGAATGTGACGAGGCCATCGGTGGTTCGACCGTTGCGGGTGCAGTACCAGTGCAGCAAGTCGCCGTAATGCGCGAACGAGAACCAGCCTTCGGGCCATTGTCCCGTCCAACCGTTGATCGTCGGCACGCTCACTTCCATCGCGGCCCACATGACGTCGACGTGAAGCAAGATCGCGTGGTGCGTGTCGCGCTTTCCGGGGAACACGTACACGACCTTCGCGTGCGGATAATCTCGCAATAAATTGGCGTAGCGCTCCCGGCGTTCGATCGCGGCACGAAGCGGCGTGCCTTCCTCGCCCGGTTTCGAGCGCAGATCGATCGAGGCGAACAGCAACAGCACGATTGCCGGCAACGAGCGCCAATTCCACTTGGAAATCAGCATGTCTACGGCCAGCCCGGCGAGTAACCCGAGCGGCAACAATAGCAAAATGCCGATGCGGAACATCGCGCGGATACCCGATGCAAACGGCACGTGCAACATCGCGCGATACGCCGAATGATCTTCGACGCGGAGCGCGAATACGCCGAGTAACAGCGCCGCAACCGCCAGCGTCGCCGCCAAGCGAACTCGCGGCGACCGTCGCGAAATCAGCACGCAGCCGAGGCCGAAGAGCCACCCCGCCACAGCCATGCCACCGGGAAACAAGTGAAACGGAACCAGCCCGCCGGGTGCCAGTTCGACATCGCCGACGGCGGTACGCAGCCAACTCCAGGTGGCCGAAGTTGCGCTCGGCCGCAGCCAGTCGAGCGGTTTCGGCAGCATCACCATCACGACTTCGGGCGGCGTTTGCACGCGGTTCCGGTCGGGTGCCACGTACGGCCGCAACAGCGGAATCAGCGCCACCACCGCGAGCGCGACCACCAGCATTCGCAACAGAAACTCGCGGCGCTTCGGCAGAAACAGGCTCCGCCACGGTGTGCTTCGCGGCGAAACTATCATCGTACTTATTGCGAGAACGATCATAAATAGGCTGAGAAAATAGCCGATATAGACGGTGCAATAGACTTGTGCCACCCAACAGCCGAGCGCCCCGAGCAAGCGTTGCCAAGTCGGTTCGCGCAAGTAAAGCCAAGTGAACGCGAGTGCCGGCGGGGCGAAGTAGCGAGGGAACATCTGTGCGTGTCCGGTGCTGACGACGATCGGCGGGGCGAACGTAAAGACGAGTGCGGCGACGGTCGCGCCGATGACACCGAGTTGACACTTTCGCGCCGCCCAGACGGTGGCGAGGAACGTCAGCGGGTACGTTGCGAGCCACCAGAGTTGGAACGCCCGTTCCGGCCCGCAGCCACAGAATCGAAAGCCAGAATAGATTGGCACGTTGCCGATGTGCGCATCCGAACAGGCGATCACCCAGCGGGCCGGGTAGCAGAATGTCGCCTGCCAGAAGCTACGCTCCTGCCCCGACAGCCAGCGATGTCCGCGTTCGAGCACGTAGTTGTTAAAGCGGTTATCGCCGAGGTCGCCCGGCAGATACGCGAGATCCAACCCGACGACGTTCAGCGGCCCCCACCACATCCCCAAAGCGAATGCAGCGACGCACAACACCCAGTGCCAACGGCGATCGTGATTCACGGTAACGGCTCATCGGGTTCCACGACTCGCACATCGAATATCGAAAACCGCTCCGTCTCCGGTTCGGCACGGAACCTTACCCAAAAGTTACCGCGTTTACCGCGCGGCACATGGAAGGTCTGCTCGATTTTGCAGCCGGACTTCGGTATTGCGTGTTTATCGATATCGGATTTGCCATACGCATACGTCAGTGTTGCGGCGTCCGAACTTGCATTTCTGACCTGAAATGTCAGGCGAATCTTACGCTCGCGGTCGCTCGGGTTCACGATCGTCATCCGCGTCGTCGGCCTCACGAAGTGCGATTTTCGCGGTCGCTCGTTCGGCGAGTCGTTCCAGAAGCCATCGAGAAACAGTACCGAAATCCGTTCGCGTTCGCGCTTCGTGGCGGCTGCAAATACCGCGTCGCCGAGGGTTTGCCGAAGCCGTTCGCGATACGGTCGCAGATCGAAAAAATGCTGTTTGCCATCGGCATGAACCAGCACTGGCGTATCCTTGCCGACTGCCTTGCGGATCGAATCGTGCATCGGGCCGATGTTCCTCGCTTCGAGAATGTTGGCGTTGACGTGGATCCCCTCGAAGCCGCGGAATACCGCGCGTTCGACGAGGTCATCGACCGAACCTTCGGCGAGTTCTCGCAACCAGTAATCGGCCTCGCGACCCTTCATCGCGCCGTAGCTGAACCGCAATCGCTTCGTGTGCAAGTACCCGCGCACGTGGTCGTAATTCGTTTCCGGCCACTCGGCGTACGGCAACGTCATCACCATACCCTCGGGTAGTTGCACTTCCATTTCCGCGTAATACCGTGCGTCGCGTCGATACTCGGTTTGCTCGTAATCGCCTTCGGGGCCAGTCGGAAACCAGCTGCGCGGCGTTTGGTCGTACATCCCGATTGCCGTCAACACGACGAGCGCCAGAACGCGGACGATCCGCCGGCGACCCGCTAATAACCAGTCGAGCCAACGTGCCACCGCGAGTAATGCGAGGAACGCGATGAAGATGCTGATGCGGTTGTACGCACGCACTTGTGCGGAGATCATCACCGCGAATGCGGCACCGATGCCGCTGACCGTGCCGATGAGAAACGCCGCGAGCGCCAGCCCCGCCGCCACCCGCAACATCCGGTCGCGATGCAGCCCGCACACGCACGTCGCCAGTAGCAAGAACAACCCGACTGCACCGGCGATGCCGAAACTCGACGAATTGCTTTCATTTTGCATGATCGATCGTTCGCGATCCGGGCTGTAGTACGTGTCGCGCACGTTGCGGAACGATGCGAACTTGTGTTCGTACGGCGGCAGGAATAGCTCGATGAGCCGCAGCCCATAGTTTTCGGCTTCGACCGCACGCCGTTCGTGAACGCTGGTGTTGTGGCCATTGGAAAAGGAGTACGCAATCGCGGGGGCGTGGTTCAACAACCCGACGAGGAAGATCGTGCCGACCATCACGAGCGCCGCCGCAAACGCGCGGAATCGTCCCGTGTTCACCCATCCCGATAACCCACCGACGAACAGCAACCCCGACGCGAAGAACGCATAATACGCGCCCCCCGATGCCGTGACCGCCGCAACGACAATCGCCACGATCGGTGCCGCCCAGCCGCGTTCCTTGCGGAAGAACGGGAGTTGGCCCATCCCGATTTCAATCGCGTACAGCAACGCGAACGGCACGAGATAGTAAGCCGAGAGGAAATAGTGCGATTGAAACCGCAGCGTGTGGTACGGCTGAAATGCATACAGCACACCGCACATCGCCGCGACCCACGGCGACACGCCGAGCCGCCACAGTACGAGCGTCGCCGTGAGTGCCGCGAGCGGATAACCGAGCAAATAGTAGACGTTGAACACGACGACGACATCGGGAATGCACTGCCCGAGTAGCCAAATCATCGCGAAGTGAAAGTGATCGACCACGGGGAAATCGTGCGTTTCCTGGATGCCCGGCGCGCCGAGCCGCTCGTTCCGCCAGTGGCTCCCGCGTTCGATCGTGGCTTTCACCAACGGTAAAATCAGCAAGCCATCGTCGCCGTAATGCAACGGCAACCGCAACCGCTCGAACGACAGCCGATACCCGAGAACGATCACGACCACGCTCAGCAACACCGCCAACGCACACGGCAAACCCACCTCGCGTACCCGCAGCATCGCACGCCCTCCCAGGTTCTCCATTCGCATACCGATACTGTATTAGGTTCCGTTTCGCCGCGCCGCATCCAACAATCGCGTTACCCCGCACCGAGTCCGACGCCGTTTAAGATGCCGGTGTTCATCGTGCCATCGCGGATGGTGAAGACGCCGGGGTAGCGTGCGTCCCAGGGGGCGTTGGCGGCGGGGCAATACTGGCGGCTGTTCGCCTCAATCGCGGCGACGCCGGGGATGTGTGCGGCAATTCCGGCGGAGTGAATCAGCGACGCGCCGGGGCACGACAAGTCTTGCACGCAGCGGAACAGGCCGTATTTCTGTGCGGCGGCGGCGAGTAACAGCGTCTGCGTTTGCCCTTTGCACGCCTTGAATGCCACGCCGGTGTAACCCATGTCGCGGGCCAGTCGCAGGCTATCGAGGTCGATCAGCGATTCGTCGATCACGACCGGCTTCAGCTTCGCCGCCGCGTGCATTTTGTTCGCCGGGTTCGCCTTCAAGTCCCGCGCCGTTGGCTGCTCGACGTACTGCACGCGATCGTACGCCACGGGGCTTTTCGCCTGCAATTGCTGCAAAAATCCGAGCAGATACTCGACGTTCTGGCAACGCTCGTTGAAGTCCAACGAGTAAAACCACGTCTCGATGCCACGCGATTGCTGCGCGGCTTCTGCGACGGCGTTCACCCGCATGACGCGGTCGACATCCCAGCCGATGTCGTCGCCGTTGAGCTTCACTTTCATGTGCGTCAGGCCGTCGCGCACAATCCACTCGGCGAGGTGCTCGGGCAGGCCATCGGCGAGGGACGTTTGCACATCTGCCGGGGTGATGGCATCGAGCGCGCCGACCAAGTGATACAACGGCATCCGCGCCTTCGGCTCAGGTGTCACATAGGTGTCGATCCGTTCGCCGGCGAACTCCGCACCGAGGTAATGGCCGAGATCGCGTTCGACGAAATCGGGGCCGTAACAGTGGTAGACGTGCAAGTCGTGCGCTTTGCCGTAGGCATCGTGCAGCGCGGCATCGAACGCCGACGCGACGACGAGCGTCGAAAGCAACGGCATCGGTTCGGCTAACGCGAGTTCCTTCGTGACCTGTGCGCTGATGGCGGGAAACTCGGCTTCGAGTGCGTGCGTGATGTCGATCGGGTGTGCGGTATCGTGGGATTCGCCGTAGCGTTTCGCGAGTAGTTCGGCGGCGCGTTTCATTGCTGCGAGCGTTTCCTCGTAGCCGAGTACGCGCGATGGGAACGACCAGACGTTCCCGAGCGGCATCGACCCGAACCCGCTCGCCACGTGGCCACGCCGCGTTTCGAGTGTCAGGTTCACATTCAAAAGCGTCACGCGATCCAGCACCATGCCGCCGAACTTGATCGGCGAGCGATAGCGAAAATCTTCGTAAGCGAACGTCAAATCGCGAACGCGAACATCGGTCGGCTTCATGGCTGGGCCTCGTTGGGGAGAGGTGTCTTCCTTAGATACAAATATCAATACGAGAAACAGTTGCACCGCAATCGGATCGAACGCCGGCTCGCTTGCACGGATAGCCGGAATCGTTTAGATTGGTGATAGGAGAAACGCGAATGAACCAATCCTGGCGATCGCTCATTACTTTGGAACCTGGCAAGCGTGGCGGACGACCTTGCGTGCGGGGAATGCGGATCACCGTGTTTGACGTGTTGTCGTATTTGGCGGCCGGGATGTCGAATCAAGAAATTCTCGACGACTTCCCGTACCTGACCGCCGATGACATCCGCGCCTGTTTGGCCTACGCAGCCGAACGCGAACGCCGAACGTTGGTAACCGTCGCGTGAAACTGCTGTTCGATCAGAATTTGGGCATGGTTCAAATCGCGGTAGTTTTGGGTAGCAGGTGCGTACGTTTACGGGCTCGCGGGGGGCGCGAGTAGCGTGGGGTTTTCGGGCGGTGGCG
>JAYWCL010000292.1:0-4821 GCA_043780595.1 Limnoglobus sp. | reverse complement strand
ACTGAAGAAAGCCGTCGAGGAGAGCGGAAAGAAGATCCAGCGCGTGCGAAATCGCATCGCTGGCACGAAGACCGAACCCGTCGAAGAGGCAGCACCCACTGCCGCGACCGAGAAGCCAATCGTCGATACGCGGCCAATTCTGACGAGCCGCCCACCCGCATCGCGAACCGCCACACCACCACGCCCCGCCGCGCCTCGCCCTGCCACAAGCAGACCGCCCGCACCGCGTCCCTCCGCACCGCGTCCCGCCGCACCGCGTCCCGCCGCACCGCGACCGGCTGCACCTCGCCCTACTACGAGCCGTCCTGCCGCACCTCGTCCACCAGCGAGCCGATCGCCGACGCGACGACCACCCGAGGGACGATAGCCGCACTTCCAAATGACAAGGATATTCCGATGAACCGTCTCGCTGCGGAATCGAGCCTTTACCTGCGGCAACACGCGAATAACCCCGTCGACTGGTTCGCGTGGGGACCGGAAGCGCTCGCGCTGGCGAAGGAGCAAAACAAGCCGATTTTCCTGAGCATCGGCTACTCGGCGTGCCACTGGTGCCACGTCATGGAGCACGAGAGTTTCGAGAATGCCGAGACCGCCGAGGCGATGAACGCGAACTTTATCAACGTCAAAGTCGATCGCGAAGAGCGACCGGATCTCGATCAGATTTACATGACGGCCCACCAACTGTTGACGCGCGAAGGCGGTGGCTGGCCGCTTTCGGTGTTTCTCACGCCCGATCTCACGCCGTTTTACGCGGGGACGTATTTTCCGCCGAAGGACATGTACGGCCGCCCGAGTTTCAAACGATTGCTGTTTGCGATCCACGATGCCTGGACGAACAAACGCGATGGGCTGTACGAAATCGGGCGGCAAGTCTCGGCGGCTCTGAAGGCGACGAGCGATCTGGAACCGGCGAAGGGCGAGCTGTCCGAGACGATCCTGAAGAATGCCGCGAACGTGTTGCGGCGCAGTTTCGACCCGACGCACGGCGGCTTCGGCAGTGCGCCGAAATTCCCACATCCGCTCGAATTAAAGGTGCTTTTGCGGGCCGTCAAGCGGTTCGACGACAGTTCCGCATTGCACTCGGCACGTCTGACACTCGACAAAATGGCACGCGGCGGTATGTACGATCAGGTCGGCGGCGGCTTCCATCGCTACAGCGTCGATGCCGTCTGGCTGGTGCCGCACTTCGAGAAAATGCTCTACGATAACGCCCTGCTGCCACTCGCATACACCGAGGCATTCCAACTCACGGGCGACCCGTTCTACAAGCACATCGCACGCGAAACGCTCGACTATGTGTTGCGAGAAATGACGCACGCAGACGGCGGGTTTTACAGCACGCTCGATGCAGATAGCGAGGGTGTCGAAGGGAAATTCTACGTCTGGAGCGAAACCGAAGTCGAAGCGATTCTCGGCACGGAACTGAGCGAGTTTGCGAGCCGCGTGTACGGCATTTCCGAACACGGCAACTTCGAGCATAGCAACATTCTGTGTCGCTCGAAGTCCGACGAACAAGACGCAAAACTGGCGGGGCTGAGCCTCGACGAGTTCCGCACGAAGCTCGCCTCCGTGAAGTGCAAACTCTACGGTGTCCGCTCGAAGCGAGTCTGGCCGGGCCGCGACGAGAAGTTTCTGACGGCATGGAACGGCCTGATGATCGCCGCATTGGCCAAGGCGAGCACCGCGTTCGACGAGCCGAAATACGCGATGGTCGCCACCCGTGCGGCGGAGTTCGTTCTCGCGAATCTGCGTTCCAGCGACGGGCGTTTGTTCCGTACATCTGGCGTGAATGCCCCCGCGAAACTGCCGGGGTATCTCGAAGATTATGCGTACCTCATCGATGCGCTCGTCTCGCTTTACGAAGCGACATTCGACGCGAAATGGGTTCGCACCGCCAGCGAATTGACCGATGTCATGATCCGGCATTTCGCCGACCCCGTGGGTGGCTTCTTCTTCACTGCCGACGATCACGAACAACTGATCGCGCGGACGAAAGATTTGCACGACGGAGCCACGCCGTCGGGTAACGCGATGGCCGCGACGGCACTGATTCGCCTCGCGAAACTGACCGGTCGCAGCGACTTGTTCGCCATCGCCGAAGGCACGCTGAAGGCGTATCTGGGGTTGATGACCGACAACCCCGCTGCCGCCGGCCAACTACTCGTGGCGCTCGATTTGTATCTGGGGCCAGTCGAAGAAATCGCGGTGGTCGGTAACGAAAGTGACTCCGAAACGGCTCGCGTTCTGCACGCCATTCGCCAGAAATTTGCACCGAACCGGATCGTGGCGTTCCACGATCCTTCGACTGCTAGTTCCGAACTCGCGATCCTCGCGAACCGCCCGATGGTCGAAAATCGCGCGACGGTTTACGTGTGTAAAAACTCCGTGTGTGCCGCGCCACTCGTCGGCAGTGACGCGGTTTCGGAACTGCTTTAATCCATTCGGAAGTCGGCGATCAGCCAGTCGGTCGGTCGGTCGCCCTTCACGAGTTTCATCGTGAACGGCTTCGTAGTTCCACCTTTGCTCAACTCGCCCGTGACGGTGCCCGCTTCCACTTTCGTTATCACGTAACCGTTGAAGCCGCCGCGGAATTCGCCGAACTTGCTGCTAAGAATGCCGCGATTGTAGCCTCGCTTGTCCGAGGGGAACGGCGGGGCGATGCCCATTTTGAAGGTCGTGCTCATCGTGCCTTCCGCGATGCGATCCGAGTTGCCGAGTAGGCCATCGAGGAACGCAACCGCCGCGAATGTCGGGTACGCCTCGTCGCCCGTTGGCAACGTCGCAGACACTGGCCCTGCAACACTTGCGAAGAACCAATCGGTTCGCCATGCGCCATCGAGTTTCATGACGCGAAGTGCGATGTGCTTCGGTGCCTCGCCAGCGACGCCGCCGGTTAGCACGTACGTGTCGCCCGAACCCGATGCCGCCGTCAACGCGGGTGCGGGAACTGAATTGCTGAAGCGTTCGAGCCACTGGCCGGCGATCGTATCCGAGTAGCCGAGTTCGCGTTCCTCGGGGGAAAGCGGGTCGGCAATCCACTTCTTGAACGCGGGTGTGAGCATCGCCGCGCTCGCTTTCCCCGCTTGTACGGCAGCCAGAAACTCCTTGGCGTACGCCTCGGCTGCGCTCTTGGTATCCGCCGTAGGTTGAGCTGCGACAACCTCACCGGGCTTCGCCGATGGCGATGCGACGGCCGCGATCGGCGCGGCTTTCGTTGCGTAGGCAGGCGGTTTCGTACAACCGGCGGCGAGTATGATTGCGAAGCCGAGCCAGCGGCTGCGGCGAACGATCCGTGTCATGATGCTCCTCGGGTGGAAACGCGGAGAGGATTATTTCGCCAATTGTACGATCAATTTCGCGGCTGCGGTCAGGTCTGCGGCCGAGCGGATCATCGGCAGTTCGGCTTTGGCGGCTTCCAGAATTTCGCGTGCCTTCTCGACCTGGTTGCCTTCCAGGCGAACGACGACTGGCACCTTGAAGCCGACTTCGCGGCCCGCTTTCACGAGTGCTTCCGCAATCAGCGCGCAACTCGCGATGCCGCCGAAGATATTCACGAACACGCCCTTCACTTTGTCGTCCGAAAGGATGATGCGGAACGCTTCGATCGCGGCATCGGGTGTTACGCCGCCACCCACATCGAGGAAGTTCGCCGGGCTGCCACCGTGGTGGTTGACGATGTCCATCGTCGCCATCGCGAGGCCCGCCCCGTTGACGAGGCAGCCGATTGTGCCGTCGAGCTGGATGTAGTTGAGGTTCGCTTTGCCCGCACGGATTTCCGTCGGGTTTTCTTCGCCGAGATCGCGCAACGCTTGCACGTCGGCATGGCGGAACGCGGCATTATCGTCGAAGTCGATCTTCGCATCGAGAACGACAACATCGCCCTTCTTGGTGATCGCGAGCGGGTTGACTTCGACGATGCTCGCGTCTTTGGCGAAGTACACTTTCGACAGCGCCATGAGGATTTTCACGACGGGGCCGATCTGCTCGTTCGTGAAGCCGAGATCGAACGCGAGCTTCTGCGCTTGGTACGGCAATAGCCCCGTTTCGGGCGACACGGGTACGCGGAGGATCTTCTCCGGGCTATCGTGGGCCACCTTTTCGATGTCCATGCCGCCTTCGGTCGAGGCCATCAGCACGGGCAGGCCGAGTGCGCGATCGAGCACCATGCCGACGTAGTATTCCTTGACTGGCTCCGCGTCGGCTTGCACGATGAGCGTCTGAATCGGCTGGCCTTCCGGGCCGGTTTGCATGGTAATCAGCGAGTGTTTCAGCATCGCATCGGCGACGGCGCGGGCTTTCTCTTTCGTCGGGCAGTACTTCACGCCGCCGAGCTTGTCCGCGTAGCCCTTGAGTTGCCCCGCCCCACGCCCACCCGCATGAATTTGCGCCTTCACCATCGCGCCGGTGCCGCCGAGTGCATCGAACGCAGCCGCCGCTTCATCGGCGGTCTTCACGACGATGTGTTTGGGGATCGGCGCGCCGTAGCTCGCGAGCAGTTCTTTGGCCTGATATTCGTGGATTTTCATCGATTCACCCGTGCTGGTAGTGGTGTGCTTTCGGTTGTTATAGGCACAGACCTGCCCGACTGCCACAAGGCGAACGGAACGAAATCCCAGCCGAGCGAATACCGAAACGGACGACCGCACGCCGATTTTTCAGATTTGCACGCACATGGCATCAAGATTGCAATTGGCTTTGCTCACACACTAACGGGAGGTTGCGTAATTCTACTGTATCGTCAGCGTTTTTGCTCGTTCTTCAATGGTGGCGGCAGGTTACACTCGCGATAGCGGTAGTAGCGTGCCGATTCGATTCGCTGCA
>JAYWCL010000291.1:0-7374 GCA_043780595.1 Limnoglobus sp. | reverse complement strand
GGTTTCGCAACTCACATTCTGGGAGAAACAGGCACTTTACGATAGCCGAATCGCAATCGCAAACAAACGCAAAACTGCTACCCACTTTTGAACCGTGCCAGAATTTGTCTCCTCGTTTACCGAAACGCCTCGCCGATGTCTTCCCCGGTTCGGAGCATGTCGATGACGTTGGTCTGGGTGCCGTTCCCGATGACCGAGTCTGGAAATACGCAAAAATGAATGGGCTAGCCATCGTCAGCAAAGACGAGGATTTTAGCCAATTGAGCGTACTGTACGGAGCGCCTCCAAAAGTTCTCTGGTTACTCATCGGGAACTGCACAACCGCAGAAGTGGAAGCGGAGCTTCGCATGTACAGAGACGACATTCTTGCATTTGATGCCGACTCGACCGCAGGCGTGCTGACAATTGGTTGAACAGACCGAGTGCGTCAGGATCGCCGTTTTCGCACCTTCTCTGGCGGCAGGTCTTTCAGAAGGGGCGAGCTGAGTTTCTCGTAAAGGGCAAACAGAAACTCGACCCGTTCGCGGTCGTTGTGGAACGCGGCTTTGCGGTAGCAGGCTTCGACGGCGCGATCGAGTTCGGCGTGAGCTTTCTGCAACGCAGCAGGCATCGTCAGCGGATCGTACAAGTCCGCAAGGCTCGATTCCGGGAACTTCGCCCGCGCATCGAGCACTGACTGCGCCTTGGCTTCGACCGTCGCACGCTGCTTGTCCGATGGCGATTCGGGCCAGGGGAAGTTGTTGTAAACGAGTGTGGCAGAGTAGCGGTAACGAGATTCCAATCGACCGCAGACTTGGCGTACCCAAGCCATGTGAATGGTAGATGTTAATACGCCGAAGTGGAAGAGAGTGATAGATGTGTTGATGAAGCAGAGATCGCTGATGAGCGTGTCCGGCCCGACGAATCCAATGGGGATATATTTGCGTCGTTCGGATGAGACTTTCGGAATCACGATGAAGTGTTTCGTCGGTATGTTTTCAACGTGGAATCGCGTCGGCTTCTCGGCGAGTTTGCGAGTCGGAGCGCTCTTGCTGGCCATGCGAAAATCGCGCACGGCTTTGATTCGTTCGACGCAGTGGGGCATCTCGTGTAGTTCGTTTGGCGGGCAATTCCCGAGCCAGAGGCACCAACGTTCCCAACCGTTAATGAACTCATCCGAACCGAGCCAGCGGCGGAACCACTTTTTCGCCTTCGGCTCGATCTGTAAAAATGCATCTCGTTCTTCAGTCGTGAACAGATAGTTGCCACCGTCGATCGGTTTGTTGCCAATACCAATTGAGGGTACGGGACAAAGCGGAGTGCTGCGAGAAACAATCGCCGTATCCGGCCCCTCCACCAGATACGGACTGATGTTTTTCGCCTGTAAAACGGTCGGCACTTCCGTGCTAGGATCGTATTCGTAAATCCGTTTGCCTTCAGCGTCACCCATGCCGAAACCGACGATGACGACGTGAACGTGCGCCTTACCGCGTGCCTCGCTGATCCACGAAAATGTGCGATGACCGAATCGAATGCGAATGCCCCTGCGAAACAGTTCGCCCCACAAGACGCCAACCTGTTCGCCCTGCGTGATGCTATTCGTGGAGACGAACGCAACGGGTATCGTTGTGCCGCGAATGTAATCGGCCGCTTGGAAATACCACGCGGTGACGAAGTCGAGCAGGCCGTAGTTCTTCACCTTCCCCGCTACGTATTCCATGTCGGCACGCTGTTCGGCGCTCTGATATTTACTCCCCACGAATGGCGGATTCCCGAGCACATAACTGCACTTCGCTGCCGGGAGGACTTCGTTCCAGTCGATCCGTAACGCGTTGCCGTGGCGGATGGTCGCGGACTTCTTCAATGGAAGTCGTACGAAGTATTGCCCGAATGCTTCGCTCAATTTTTGGTTCATCTGATGATCGACGAGCCAGATTGCCACTTGTGCAATTTGAGCGGGAAACTCGTTGATCTCGATGCCGTACATCGCATCGACATCGACGACCGACAGGAACTGAATATCGGATCGCATCTGCTTGCCGTACAGCGATTGCAACAGTTCGATTTCCAACTGCCGCAGTTCGCGATACGTCACCACCAGAAAGTTCCCGCAACCGCACGCCGGGTCGAGGAACGTCAGCGTACCGAGCTTTTTGTGGAACGCCTCGAGCTTCTTTTTGTCTTTCTTGATCTTTTCAAACTCGGTTCTCAAGTCGTCGAGAAACAGCGACCGCACCAGCTTCAGAATGTCGCGTTCGCTGGTGTAATGCGCGCCGACCTGCCGGCGTTCTTTCGGCTGCATGACGCTCTGAAACAGCGACCCGAACACCGCCGGCGAAATCCTCGACCAATCGAACCGGCAGCAAACGAGCAACTTGTCGCGCATCGTGCGATTGAAGTCTGCGAAGTCGAGGTGCTCCGCGAACAAGTCGCCATTCACGTACGGCAATGCGGCGAGATCTTCAATTAGGTTCGCTTGACGTTTGTCAACCGGTGTATTGAGGACTTGGAACAGCCGTGCGAGCTTTGCACCGAGGTCGGACCCATCTTCGGCAGTATGGTTGTCGAGGTATAACGTAAAAATATCGCGGTCGAACAAACCGGTATCTTCGGCAAACATACAGAACAGCACGCGCACCAGAAATCGCTCGAGGCGGTGGCCGCTGTACCCGCCATCTTCGAGCACATCGTGCAAGTCGCCGAGGAGTTCCACGGCCCGAATGTTGACGGGATCCTGGTCGGCGAACGTATGCTGTTTGTAACCGGGTATGAAGGCAAATTCATGGACGTGTTTGTAAAGGTCTTCGAGTGCGAACTCGATCGATGTGCCATCGTCCAAGTCGTGGAGTGCGATCTTGGCGAAGTCCGAGACGACGACGTATTGCGGAATCTCCGGGTCGCGATTGGCGTTCTTCAAGCCTTGAATGTACTCCATCGCTTGCGAGTGCGCTTTATCCAACGGTTTACCGCGGCTCTTGTGTTCGGCGAGTAGTGTGCCTTTCCAAAACAGGTCGATGTATCCCCACGTGCCGCTCAGCTTTTTGACCGGTTCCTCGAAACTCGCCACGGTGCGGCGCTTGATGCCGAACACCGTGAAGAACCCATCCCAAAACGATTTCGCCTCGGCTTCTTCTCGCGATTCGCTCGCCCACTCTTTGCTGAACGCAATCGCGTTGTGGCGGATTTCGTTCCACGAAATGGGCATCGGCGTGGTTCTCGTCTCGAATGTCGAATGGCAACGGCGAAGTTCATTCTAGCAGGTACGGAATCGGCGCGATTGACGTGCGCATGTCAAACGCGGTTGTGTAGTATAATCGCGAACCGGCCCGCGGACGGGTATCCGTGAGCGTTCGTTTGAATACGCGAAACAACCCAGAAACGGTCTCATGCCGCTCGTGAACGTTCATTTGCCTGCCGTCGATGGGGAGATCCCCGATGACGTCAGTCGGTTTCTCCGCGATGCGGACCGGCGTATCGACGAATACCAGATTCGTTGCCGGGCACCTGCGTTCGTGCCGAGCAATTACGAGGGGGCGTATCGCGTGCTACAAGGGCTGGCGGATAGCCCGCTCATGCGCGGTACGCTGTTCTGCGAATGGGGCAGCGGGTACGGCGTGGTCGCGTGTCTGGCGTCGATCGTCGGTTTCGAATCGGCAGGCATCGAAGCCGAAGGCGAACTCGTGTATGCAGCCCGGCAACTGGCAGAAGAGTACGAACTGCCGGTCGAGTTCGCGCACGGCAGTTTCGTCCCGCCGGGCAACGAAGATCGCGTCGTGGCCGCCGGGGAATACGCCTGGCTGACGACCGATTCCGATTACGCCTACGACGAACTCGGCATGGAGCCGAACGACTTCGACTTGATCTACGCGTACCCGTGGCCGGACGAAGAAGCGGTTACGGCGAAGCTGTTCGAGCGCAACGCCGGACCTGGCGCACTACTCCTCACCTTCCACGGCAGCACCGAGTTTCGGCTACGCCGCAAGACGAAGAAGAGCAAGAAGTCGTAGGATTTGCGGACTGATACAGTATCCTGCGGAAGATCATTAGCCGTCTCACCATACAGGATGTCGAACGATGCACACACGCAGTCCGTTCCGGGTCGTCGTGGCGTTAGTCGCGATCGGTGCCGTGCTTTTGCCGATGGTTCGTGCGGAGAATCCGAAGGCGGCGAAGGTTTCACCCACGTATATCGACGACGATGCGACGCTCGAAAATTTCACCGAACGGCTGAGAGCACTCGTCGCCAAAGGAAAGTGCATCTCACCGGATGACGTGAAAAAGAAAACCGAAACGGATCGCACGTTCGCACTGAAAACGACCGTCCCCGGCACCACCGCACTCGCGCCGGAGGAGGTTTACAAGAAGCTATTGAACAGCGTGTACATCATCGGTTGCGTCAAGAAAACCGACGATGCGGAGGAGTTGGAAGATGGCTGGTTCGCGACCGCGTGGGCACTGACCGACGATGGCGTACTGATGACGAATTGGCACGTTTTCGAGAAACCGGACCGTGCGTATTTCGGCGTTGCGAATGCGAAGGGCGACGTCTTTCCCGTCATCGACATTCTGGCGTGCGACAAGAAGGCGGACATCGCCATCGTTCGCGTGGCGGGCACAGGGTTCACGCCGTTGCCCGTGGCCGAACAACCGGCGGAAATCGGCGCGTGGGTGGGGTTGCTCAGCCATCCGGGCAACCAGCCATTCACGTTCACGCAAGGTGCGGTCACGCGCTACACGAAGAACTTCGGCGGCCTCGATGCGATCGGCGAACGCTGGATGGGTATCACCGCCGACTACGGCGGCGGGTCCAGCGGCGGGCCGGTCGTGAACCGCTTCGGTGCGGTCGTCGGTATGGCCTGCATGACTTCAAACATCGACCACGAAGGCGATACGCCAGGGCCGATTGCCGTACCCGAACGGAAGAAGGAAACGCGAAAGCGCACGCAAAGCGAAGGCGTCGGCACCGCGTCGCAGGTTCAGATGGTCGTGAAACTCACCGTGCCCGTGACGCCGATTCGCCGGATTACGGGCACGAAGGACGAGGCCGAACAAAGTATCGAGGAAATTTACGCAGAGATGAAGGCGCGATTCGAGAAAGCCGAAACGAAGCTGAGCAAGAAGATCGAGGATGCGAAAACCGAAGTGCTCGCCGAGCTACTGACCGACGAGCGGGGTTCGTTGATGAACCTTTATGCCAAGGGACTCACCCGCCTCGCGCAAACGAAACCGGCCGAGAGTATCGTGCCCCCGATGTTGAACGAGGTGCTGAAATTCAGCGCGACCGATCTGGAACCGGTACTCGAAATCCTCATCAAGTATCATGCGGCGAGCGATGCGTTTGCCGAAGGCATCATGAATCTGGAAGCGACACCGCCGAAGAACTTGGCCGCGTTCTTGAAGGCGATCATCGCCAAAAATAAAGACGCGAATTGCCTCGGGGCGGCACACTACACGCTCGGCTTACACGCCAAGAATCGCGCGAAATCGGGCGAGGAAGACGCCCGCACGGAAGCCGCCGAGCACCTCGCGATTGTCGTGGCGAAGTACGCCGACGCGAACCCCGACGACGATATGAATTCGCTCGGCAAACGCGCCGCAAAGGCGCTGGCAGGGGTGAAGAATCTCGCGAACCTCGTCGTCGGCAAAGTCGCGCCGGAGATTCGCGGCAAAGACCTCGACGGCAAGCCGATGAAACTGAGCGACTTTCGCGGTAAGGTCGTGCTCGTCGATTTCTGGGCGACGTGGTCTGGGGCGAGCGTCGCGCAGATTCCGCACAATCGCGAACTGCTCACGAAGCACAAAGATCAGCCCTTCGCGATCGTCGGTATCAATGCCGATGAAGTCGACGAAGAGCTTTTCACCGCACTCGAGAAGAACAAAGTGAACTGGCGTTCGTTTCAAAATCGACCCGAAGATACCGAAGTCGAAATCGCCGACGAGTGGAACGTCTCCTCGCTGCCCACGTTGTATCTGCTCGATAGCAAAGGCAAGATTCGCAAGATATGGGACGTGGCACCCGACAAAGCCGAACTCGATGCCGAGATCGAGAAGGTGTTGGCGGAGGCACCGTAGCCCGATTTCCGTTCCGGAATTCGCATCCGGTCAAATGAAATACATCACCGCTTCGGCTTCGGTCTTGGCGGGTGTGGTTTTGCCGTTCTTCACGCGCAACCTGGGCTTTTCCAGCACGACCGTCGTATCGTCGGGCACGCTCTCGGTAATCCACGTATTCGACCCGATGACGGCACGTTCGCCGACGATGGTGGCCCCGCCGAGGATCGTGGCATTCGCGTAAACGACGACGGAGTCTTTGAGCGTCGGGTGGCGTTTGTAGTTGCCGTGAACGAGTTCGCCGTTGTCGGCTCGCTCGAAGCTGAGCGCGCCGAGCGTAACGCCTTGGTACAACTTCACGTTCTCGCCGATGTGGCAAGTCTCGCCGATGACGACGCCGGTGCCGTGATCGATGAAAAAGCCAGGGCCGATCGTTGCCCCTGGGTGGATGTCGATACCCGTTTTGGCGTGCGCATACTCGGTCATCATTCGCGGGATGTACGGCACCCCGAGCAATTGCAGTTCGTGCGCCACGCGGTAGGTGCTGATCGCTTCGAGGCCGGGATAGCTGAAGATAATCTCGTGGTGGCTCTTCGCTGCCGGGTCGCCCCGGAACGCGGCTTCGACGTCTTTTTCGAGCGTAATCCGCACGCCTGCCAGCCGACGTAGCAGTTCGATGGCCCGCATCTGCCCGAGAATGTCGAAGTCCGTGTGCGGCGACTCCTCGTTGAGATCGTGACGGAGCGCCCGGCTGATTTGCTCGGTGAGTTTGTCGTGCAGGACATCGACCAGCCCACCGACGTAATAGCCGATGTTCCCGATGTGCAGGTTCTTGCGTTTGCCGTAACCGGGATACATCACCTCGCGCAGGTCGGCAATAATATCTGCCACCGCCTCGCGGCTCGGCAACGGCTCGTGGCCCAGGTGGTTCAACCGGCTGCAACTGCTGTACGTGTCCAGGAGTTGTTCCGTGACGGTTTGCAGTTCCGATTCTCTCGCGCGAATATCCGTAGCCATCGAAGTCTCACGTGCAGTCGGTCGAACGGTACAGCATTATGGTACGATTCGCGGCGAGACACGTCTGAAGGCAGACGGGATAAGCACAAAAGATGAGATTCGAGTTCTGAACCTTTCCAAAAATTCGCCGACAGGATTTGTAGCAGGTTGAGACTCGGTTTCTGGTATCCCTTCAGGCGCGGACATCGGATAGCTAAAAATCGGGCACGGTTCCAATCGCGGCGATTCTGGGTAGCAGGAAAGTGGTTTCGGCACTTACCACCCACCCCTCCGCGAACTCACTCCCGAATTGCGGAATGTAGCTAACACACCAACGACTTACGTCCG
>JAYWCL010000290.1:0-4376 GCA_043780595.1 Limnoglobus sp. | reverse complement strand
TATTTCTTGTTCATGGGAATCCTCCTTGTGTCGGAAGTATCCCCGCAATTCCCAAGACTCACCAACCCCAATTCTTAGCCGTGACGACGCACTAGGCACTTCCGGTCGAAAGACTGGAAGTGCTTTTTGCGTTTCCGACACCCCCACTTACCGTCGGGGTCAAAATCCAGGAGTTTCATGCTCCACCAGAGATGAGGATTGACCGAGAGGTTCCGGAGGCGTGACGCGATGGACGGCGTGATTTGCTACCTGAACACCGACCTCGACCTAACCTCGGCAGACGACCTGACGGCACTTGCCGCCGCGTTTGAGGCCGGCGATGTATTCTCACTGCATGTGACGCTTGGCGAGGACGGGAAGTGGTACGCTTGCTTCGAGACCGAGGGGCAGCACACCGATCCGGAGCCGAACATCGCTGCCATGCTCGCCGTCGTCGAGGCACTCGCCCCACCGCTCCAAACGGTATGGGCGGGTTGCTCGCGGCGGGAGTTCAACATCGGGTACGACTGCGGGCTGAAGCCGTGGGCATTCAACCAGGGGCTGTCGGCCGAGTTGTTGGGGCGGATGGCCGCAGCGGGTGCGTCCCTCCGGGTCACGCTCTACCCGGAGCAAAGGCACGTGGCCCCAGGAACTTCCCCAGGAACTTCCCCAGGCGGCGAGCGATAACCGGCCCCCTGTGAATGGGCCTTCCTCGCGCACCGATGGCGTCGCTCGTCCTCGAATTATCCAAAGCCCTTCGGATTCCTGCCACTTCCCCCGTTACGCTCCACTAACTGCGTCCTATCTTGTCTCGGTACAGCCGCGGTTTCTACCGGAGACGATATTCGTGAAAATTGCTGTTATTGGAACGGGTTACGTTGGTTTAGTCACAGGAACGTGCTTTGCGGAGAGCGGCAACGATGTCGTTTGCGTGGATAACAACCCGAAGAAAGTCGACTTGTTGAATGCGGGCGGCATACCGATCTACGAGCCGGGCCTCGAAGAGTTGGTCAAAAAGAACCACCGCGATGGACGGCTGACGTTTACGTCCGATTTAGTGAAGGCCGTACGCTCGGCGCGGCTGATCTTCATCGCGGTCGGGACGCCGCAATCGGACAAAGGCGACGCCGATTTGTCTGCGGTGTGGGCCGTAACGAACGCGATTGCCGATGCTTTCAAGGACGTGCCCGCCGGTCCACCAGGGTCGCGCGTCGTCGTCGTGAAAAGCACGGTGCCCGTCGGTACGAACGTCGGCGTGATGGAGCGATTGAACGCGAAAGGTTGCGGCCATATCGACGTGGCCAGCAACCCGGAGTTTCTCAAAGAAGGCGCGGCAATCAACGACTTCATGAAGCCCGATCGCGTCGTCGTCGGGGTGCGGCGGCCCGAGGTCGCCGAGGTGCTTCGCGAACTCTACGCGCCGTTCCTGCGAACCGAACGCCCGTTTATTGCGATGTCGCCGGAATCGTCCGAGATGACGAAGTACGCCGCGAATGCGATGCTCGCCACGAAAATCAGCTTCATTAACGAGATGGCGAACCTCTGCGACCGCGTCGGCGCGGACATCAACGACGTGCGCAAAGGCATGGGGCACGATCAACGCATCGGCTTCCAGTTCCTATTCCCCGGCCCCGGCTACGGCGGATCGTGTTTCCCGAAAGACGTCCAAGCGATCATCGCGATGGGTCGCCGCACGGGCTTGCCGTTGAACCTGATGCAGTCGGTCGATGCCGTCAACGACGAGCAAAAGAAGGTGCTGTTCCAGAAGATTACGCACCATTTCCAGGGCGATCTGGCGGGCAAGACGATCGCGATCTGGGGGTTGGCGTTCAAGCCGCAGACCGACGACGTCCGCGAGGCCCCCGCGCTCGTGCTGATCGATTCGTTGCTGGCGAGTGGCGTGAAAGTCCGCGTCCACGACCCCGAAGCGGTGGGGAATATCAAGGCGATTTACGGCGACAATATCTCGTATTCCGACGGCCCGTACGGCACGCTCGAAGGTGCCGATGGACTCGCGATCGTCACCGAGTGGAAGGCGTATCAGAACCCCGATTTCGACACGATGAAGACGCTCATGCAAGGCCATGCGATCTTCGACGGTCGCAACATCTTCGACGAAAAAGCGATGGCGAATATCGGATTTACCTATTACGGCATCGGTCGCGGCAAGAAAACCTACGCGGCCAAAGCGTGACCGCGATTAGTGGCTGACGGGTTCTTCGGTGTCGAAGACGGCGGGGACGCCGAAGAAATTGGCGAGGCGGTTCGGCGCGTTTTGTAGCGCTTCGTCGGGGGTCAAACTCGGTGCGAGAACGTCGTCGCGGAAGACGTTGTGAACGGGCAACGGGTGAGCGAGCGGTTCGACGCCGTCGGTGTTGAGCGAACTGAGTTGGCCGACATAATCGAGAATCGCGGACAACTGCACCTGCATCGTGGCCAGGTCGGCAGCAGACATATCGAGTCGCGACAGCTTCGCGACTTTTCGCACTTCGTCGAGTGTCAGCGACATGTCCGTAACCCTCCTACCGCGCAGCATTGCGAGCCGGTTCGATACTGCGTTTCCATTTCCGGACTTACAGCGGTTGCATACTGAACGGTGCGCGTTTCACGGGCTTTTGCACGAATCCGCTCCGAATTGCGGCCGCTGAAACCCAGACGCGAACGACTTCGCCATCGATGACGGCGCGAACGCGCTGCAAGTTCGGCTTGAACTTACGACGGCTGATCCCGGTGATCTTCTTACCGACGCCGCCGAGGTACTTCGCTTTACCGCGATACGTCTTCTGATTACCCATGGCCGACGTGCGGCCCGTGAACAAACATGTCTTCGCCATGATCCGACCCTCATTTATTCGAGAACGAGTAACTTAGGAACGCGGCCCGTTGCGGCAAGTGGCGCAACCGACGTTGTGAGAATCCGTTCGTTTCGATCTTGACCGCTTTTGCAACGCTCGGTATCGCTCGCGAAATCTACACCGTTTACTCGACCGATTGAGCTTGGCATGCCCATGGCCCGACGGGTTCGCCCCACGACAGTTTTGCTATTCGCGGTCGCTTGCCTGGGGGCTGCGAACGCGAGTTGCAACCGCCTGCGCCACGTGAATTATCCATCGGTCGAGTTGTTCTCCGAGAAGTGGACCGAACCGAGTGTGCCGCCCGGTACGTACCCGGATTCGGATCGGGCCGCCGTCGATGGCTTGGCGAACGCCTTGGCAGGTAAGCCCGTGCCCGTGCCACCTGCGACGGGTTTGCCCACGAAGCCGCTGAATGTTCTCGCGTTATCCGCAGGCGGAAAGTACGGCGCGTACTCGGCGGGGGTACTCTGCGGCTGGACCGAATCCGGCACGCGACCGACGTTCGATGTCGTCACCGGCGTCAGCACCGGGGCGATCCTCGCGCTCTATGCGTTTCAAGGATCGCAGTACGACGGCAAACTCAAAAAATTCTTCACGACCACGAAAGGCTCCGACTTGTTCCGCACGCGGCCCATCCGCAACCTCGTGCGTTACGGCTCGATTTCGACGGCCGATGGCTTGAAGAAAATCATCGACGAAGAAGTGACGGCGCAGTTTCTGTGCGAACTCCGTGCGTCGCACACGGCGGGGCGACGATTGTTCATCGGCACGCTCAACGCGCACACGAAACGCCTCATCATTTGGGACATCGGCGCAGTCGCCTGTTCGGGCCGTCCCGATGCCGACGATTTCGTACGCAAGATCATACTCGCGGCCTGCGACATTCCCGGCATGGCGCCGCCCGTCGAATTCGATGTGATCGTCAACGGCAAACGCTATCAAGAAGTCCACACCGATGGCGGTGCCGTCACGCAAACATTCATGAAGTTCGGGCCGAACGTGACACCCGCACCCGGTACGCAATGGCTGGCCGGGTCGAATCTGTATGCCATCTCCGCAGGGAAACTGTATGCAGACCCCACGGATGGCCGGTTGAACTTAATCGATCAAATTAGCGCGAGCGTCTCCGCTTCCTTGTACGCACTCTATCGGGTGGAATTACTGAAACTGTATACATTGTGTGTGACCTCCGGCATGACCTATCAATTAGTGGTCGTGCCAGACGAAGTGAGAGGTAGCCCGAGAAGTATGCTGATCGAGCCAGTGGAAATGACGAATTTATTTAATGTCGGCGTCAAACAAGCCTCGGGTGGCGTGCCGTGGCGAATGTTGCCACCGGGTGCCGAGTTGGGCGAAGAAGAAACCCCACGAACTGGCACGACCTTCACGTCGCCGAGTGGCAAGTAAGGCAACTGTGGGGCACGTTTTCAACGTGCCATTCCATTCGGGTTTGCCAACAATGCATTCCCGTTAGCCCGACGCGCTAGCGAGGGATTATTATTGTTTCTGCGATCGCGTGCCTTTTCGCGGGTTCCCCTCGCT
>JAYWCL010000289.1:0-2437 GCA_043780595.1 Limnoglobus sp. | reverse complement strand
CGTTCTTCCATGACGGACTCCCGTAAAACGCGAGCGAATGTAAACGATTATCCCACAATTCATTGCGGCAAGAAAGGACGAAGACACAGTAGAATTAGTGAGGTTTGCAAGACGTTTTTCGTTCGTCGGTACAATGAGGATTGCATTCTCCCTGGAAACTATCATGCCCCGCGACCTGATTCTCGGCACCGCTGGCCACATCGATCATGGGAAGACATCGCTCGTGAAGGCGCTCACGGGGGTCGATTGCGACCGTTTGCCCGAAGAGAAAGCCCGCGGCATCACCATCGACATCGGTTTCGCCAGCCTGCCCCTCGGCGAGTTTCACCTCGGCATCGTCGATGTTCCCGGCCACGAGCGGTTCGTGAAAAACATGCTTGCGGGGGCAACCGGCATCGACCTCGTCGCGTTCATCGTCGCCGCCGACGATTCGATTATGCCGCAAACCCGCGAACACCTCGAAATCTTGCAACTGCTCGACATTCAGCACGGCGTCGTCGTGCTCACGAAAGCCGATCTCGTCGACGATATTACCCGCGAAGTTGTCGAACTGGAAATCGAAGACCTGGTAAAAGGCACGTTCCTCGAAGGTGCGCCGATCCTTTCGACATCGGCTACGACGGGTGCGGGGATCGCGGAACTGAAGGTAACGCTCGAAGCGATTTGCCACAAGGTATCGCAACGCAGCGAGGCCGAGTGGTTTCGCATGGCGATCGATCGTTCGTTCATTTTGCAAGGGCATGGCACGATCGTTACGGGCACGGTCATTTCGGGTCAATTGTCGGTCGGTGATGAACTGACGTGGCACAAAACCGATGGCACCCTCGAACCGGTGCGGGTGCGTTCGCTCAACCATCACGGCGAGGCGGTGACGATCGTGCATCGCGGTCAACGCGCTGCGATTAACCTGCCCGGCGTGCCGCACGAAATGGTGTCACGCGGGCAGGAAATCGCCGCGAACGGCTATCTCGAACCGAGCAAAGTCCTGACCGTGCAGTTGCGGGCGCTGTCCGGCCAACGGCGGGCAATCAAGCATCGGCTCCCCGTTCGCTTGCACATCGGCACGGCGGAAGTCATGGCGACCGTGTCCCTGCTCGATTGCGACCGCGTCGAACCCGGATCGAGTGCGATGGCCCAACTCTTCCTCGAATCGCCCGTTACGGCGGTGTGGGGGCAGCCGTTCGTCGTTCGCGATTCGTCTGCGGAAAATACGCTCGGCGGTGGCCGGATCGTGCAGCCAAACGCGACGAAGTTGCGTCGGCGACATCTGGAATCGATGGAGTGGATCGAACGCCTCGGTTCGGACGACCTCGATACGCGCGCCATCGCTTCCGCTTGGTTTTCCGGCTTTCGTGGCTTCTCGCCGAACGATCTCGTTCGTAATGCCGGCTGGAAAACCGATGCCGTCGACACCGCGATTCAGCAAATGATGGCAAAGGGCGACATCGTCGAACTCGTGTTGCCGCCCGCACGGAAAGTCTACGTTCACACGGATCGCGTCGTGGAACTCGGCGAGCGCATCATGCAATGCCTCGCCGCGTTGCACGAACAAACGCCGCTGATGACGAACCACGACCGCCAGAAAACGCTCGCCAGACTCGATTACATCGGCAACGAACCGATGTTGCAAGTGATCGTCGATCGCCTGATTAAAACGAAGCAACTCGTCGGCGACGCCCGGCGAATCGCACGCAGCGACTTCAAGCCGAAGCTGAGTGCGAACCAGCGCAAGTTGAAAGATCGCATCGTCGAAGAGCACAAGAAAGCGGGTCTGGCACCGCCCGAACCGGCGAGCTTCGTCAATCTGGCGGCAGGAAATGCGGCTTCGCTGAAAGACATTTACGAAGTCGCGATTGCCGAAGGGCACATCGTTCGCGTCAACGACGAGATCTTCCTCGATGCCGAGGTCGATGCGATGATGCGGGGGAAAGTCACCGAGCGATTAACCCCCGGCCCCGGTGCCACGGTGGCAGAAATCCGCGACCTGCTGGGCACGACAAGAAAATACGCGATCCCACTCTGCGAGTACCTCGACCGCATCGGCCTGACGACGCGCGAAGGCGACGTTCGCGTTTTAGCGAAAGCAAAAACTCCGAATTAGCCGCGAAATGTAGGCTCAGATGAAATCGGCGTATCTCCAGTCATAATTGTGTTGACATCCAAAACGCGATGCGACACAATTCTGCAAAGTGCATAGATAGAAATTCCGTGAATTCCTACGCGGCTGGCATCTTCCATTTTAGACGAACAACTAGTATAAATTGACTGAAGCAATTTCATTTACTCGTTGTTGGGGAGTATGCATCACTTTTAAGCAATGTTGGGAGCAATCTGATGACGATTCGCGTTACCTGCACGTGCGGCAAACAATTCCAAGTCAAAGAGGAACTTGCCGGAAAGCGGGGCAAGTGCGCTGCCTGTGGGCAGGTACTTTCCA
>JAYWCL010000288.1:0-17075 GCA_043780595.1 Limnoglobus sp. | reverse complement strand
CGTCCGACGGCTGACGCCGCGGAGCGCCCCGCTGGCCGAATCGCCGGTTTCGAGTTCGTCGCTACCGAGTTCGACATCGTCCTCGTCGCTCGATTTCTTGTTCTTTTTGCGTGCGGCGGCGGCAGCGGCACCCACTGCGGCGGCTCCCACGGCGGCACCGGCTAGGCCACGCCCGCGGCCCTTCTTCGGGGCTTCGAGTTCGGGTTCGTCGTCGAGCAACACGACCTGACTCGCGCTGTCGTCGTCGCCTTCGATGTCGGATTCATCGAGCGCCAGATCGAAGTCCGAGTTCTCCAGATCGGTATCCGACGACTCGACCGCAACGACTTCGGAGCCGGAATCGGCATCGTCGGTTACCACCGGCAACTCGAAGTCCGTCTCGAAAATGTCGCCCTTGTCGTGCTCGTCCGAAGGATCTTGCAATGAATGTACGAGGCTATCGGTGATGCCCGAGTTGTCGTCGAGCGTCAGTTCGAACTCGCTATCCGAATCGGACGATTGCTGCTGCGGAATCTTCGCGCTCTTCGGCCCGGCCAACTTTCGCGACGATGGCGTCTCGGGTTCGGGATCGAGCGACAACTCGAAGTCGTCCGAATCGTCGTCGTCGGTATTTTCCAACGACACGCCACTGTCCGCGGGCTTGCCGAGGTTGATACCGCTCTGTCCTTTACGGCCCGGCACGGCGCGTTCGACCGAGCCACCCAGGTCGATTTCCTCGCTGGCATCGTCGTTGAGTTGCAACTCGAACGAATCGCTGTCGGCATCGAGGCTCAGTTCGAATTCGCTACTGCTATCGCCGCCCATGAGATCGTTCGATGCCGGCGGACCGGGGATTTTGGTCGATGAAGCCGGCCCCGAAAGATTCGGCCCCGACTTCGGGACGCCGAGCCGCGCACCACCCGAACGCAAGATCGCACTACTGCCCGGCCCGCTCAGGTCGAGCGAAATTTCCTCGGTCAACAAATTCAGTTCGGAACTGTCGTCGTTATCGACCGCACCGGTTTTTTCGAGGCGAACATCGCTGTCCGAACCGGATTTCGGCTTCTTCGATTTACCCGAATCGCCAGCCGCGACGGTGAAAATGTCTTCGCTGGAGCCATCGAGTGGCGAAAGATCGTCGGGCAACAGAAATTCGTTCGATGAAGTGGGAGCGGACCCCGGCTTGCCGAGTTGCAAACCCGGATCGCTCGCTTCGCCGAGGGATCGCGCGAGTTCGTCGATGTCGGCGGCCCGGAACCGGAGCGTGGGGCCGTCGCGGAACGACCGGATCGTTTTCCAGTCGGTTTTCAAACGTCGTTTGAATTCCTCGACCGGCACGCTCAGTCGTTGGGCAGCTTCTTCGAGCGTATACGTCTGCGCCATGTTAGCCTCACATGCCGAGCATGGATCGATTCGAGGAGTCGGGTATTT
The DNA here is from genome assembly GCA_043780595.1 of Limnoglobus sp. Taxonomy (GTDB): domain Bacteria; phylum Planctomycetota; class Planctomycetia; order Gemmatales; family Gemmataceae; genus Limnoglobus. The sequence goes on along the minus strand of JAYWCL010000288.1, from coordinate 15,665 downwards.
GTGGCATCTACAGAAGGATTGTAAATGCTCGTGCGCCGAACGCAAGTCAAGAACGGCGGATGGGGAGAGTTGCGGAACGTAGGAAAGTGATGCAGGCAAGGGTCGTGCCGATTAGGGCGCGACCTCAATCGCGAATTACCTGCCCACGTCGAACATCTTCAGCAGTTCCGTCGCGCCGGTGAGGTTCTCGAAGTCCCAACATCGTGCGAGAATATCGCTCGCCCGTTTCGCGCCGTACTTCGGCTCGACCGTGCTGCGGAATTTCGCTTCGACCTCGGCATCGGTCATCGGGTTGCCGGCGTGACCGCGCGGGAACTCGACTTCCTTTTGCAACGTGCGACCGTCGCTAAGCGTCAGTGTGATTCGATTCGGGATGCCGTGCGGATATCGGGCATCGAGCGCGGCATCGTGGTGGATCTGGACCTTGCTCGTAAACGCCACGAGTGCGGGATCGGCGAACCGCGATTCGTCGAAGGTACTCAGTGCGACATCGCCATCGTAGAGCGCCGCCGCCGTGCAATACGGCAAGCTGTGGTCGGCCGTTTCGCGGGTCTTCGGTGCCCACGCTTCTTTGTACTTCCCGATGATGTTGTAGCTCGCCTCGAAGGTATGAATGTCGATCTTCGCCACTTGGGAAATATCGCCGCCGAGTTGCGTGCGTAGCTGAATCGCCGCGTCGATCGCACTCTGCGAGTGATACTCCGCCGGCCAATACTTGATGTAAGTTTTGTCGATCATGAAGCCATCGGTGTTGCCCGCTTCGGCACCGAACGGCGCGGGGTCGAATGCCTCGCGGGTGACGAGCGGGAAGAACCCGAGGTCGCCCTCGAACAGCGGCGCGGGGCCGGTCATGCCTTCGGCGGCCAGCATCGCGGCGAAGGTGCCGTTGCGGGCGGCGTTCGCAAACGCGCAGCCCTTCCACATGCTCAGTTCGCCCGACCGCGTTTGCCGAAGCGCGACGTTGCACACCCCCGCCAACCCGATGGTGTGAACGATGGCGCTCGTCGAGAGTTGCATCAGTTTCGCGGCGGCGACGGCGGAGGAAATCGCTCCGTACGTGACGTGGTCGATGCCGTGTTTGCGAAGGCTGGCCGCATCGCAGAACCGGCATTGGATTTCGTACGCGAGAACCGCCGCGACGATCATCGCTTTGCCATTGGCACCCGCCGATTCGCCGACGCCAAACACGGCTGCCAGGTTATCGCTCGGGTGCGCCGGTTCTTTGGACAAATACGTGTCGTTGAAGTCGAGGTACCGAATTAGCAAACCGTTGACGAACGTGGCCCACTCGGGGCTGGATCGCCCGCCACCGAGGAGCGTGGCTCCCGGCTCCGCCGACACGCGCAACGCGCACTTGCGGGCAATCGCGTACGCCTCGCTCGGCATCGCTCCGACGGCAGTAGCGAACGAGTCGATGATGCGGCGTTTCGTTTCGTGAATGGCCGTCGTCGTGAGGCGATCGTAGGAAAGCGCGGTGGCGTATCGTGCCAACCGCTCGGCCAATGTCAGAGGCATATCCGTTCCCACCGTGTCTATCGTATGTGTGTGGGAGACGTTATATCAAGCGGCCCGTAGCTGGCGGGCGGCGGGGATCATTTCCGCATCGCGGAGGTGTCGAAGCCCTTCGCCGACACTGCGAAACGCCTTCGCACCGAGTTCGGAACGCAACTTCGCGCGATCCAGCCACAACGTGCGAGATCGCACCGCTTCCTCGCCGAGTTCGACGGCGCTCACGGCTTCGACGTCGTCCGAATCGTAGCCGTTCAGGAACGCCACCATCGACGCGAACGCATACTCGGTCATCTTGTCGGGGCCGACCGCGTGATAGGTGCCGACGCAGTCGTGCTTGATGAGATCGAAGATCGCAGCGGCGAGGTCCGGCCCGTACGTTGGCTGGCAATGGCGATCCATCGCCGCACGGATTTTGCGCCGATCCGACAGTCGGCGAACCGCATGAAGCGCCGGGTTCTTCGCGCGTTCTTCCGGCCCGTAGACATGACTGGTGCGAACGATCAGATGCTGTTCCGGTAGCGCCGCACGGATCGCATTTTCCGCATGAACGACGGACTTCCCGTAGACGTTCAGCGCGGCAGTCGGGCTGTCTTCCTTGCGTGCCGTCGGGCATTCGCCGAAGACGTGCGATGAGGAAACGTAAACCAACTTCGCGCCGTGTTGGACGCAGGCCATCGCCACGTTTTCGGCACCGGTGCCGTTGATGGCATGGCATTCATCGCGGTCGGTTTCGGCGTAATCGATCTGAGTCATCCCGGCCACGAGGTAGACCACTTCCGGCTGACACTCGGCGATCAACCCCGCCACCGCTTCCGCATCGCGGACGTCCAACGGCGTCGCGTCGTTCTGCGGCCAACGGTACCACGTTCCCTGGAACGGCTGCTGTCGCAGTTCGCACTCGGTCGCCAAGTTTCCGCCAATCTGCCCCGAAACGCCCAAAATCAAGTTGCTCATCGTGTCGTCCTCCTTGACGTCTTGTTGATTTTCCCGTATTTGGCGAGCGGGGGAGGTAACTCCCCTGATTCTTCCTGCGTCGCATACAACCTGAATTCAATGCGACATGCTCCATCCATTTGCATTGCGCACGACGGTGGCAGAATCAGTGGGCTTACACCCACCGCTCGCCCGAGCCGTGACAATTTACGCGACTTTCCGCACGGATTCGTTCCCCATCCTGGGGACTGCGGACCATAACCCGGTGACCGGTATCGCGTCGATTCGCGCGATCGCCTCGGTGGCGTCGAGTAATCCCTTCACGGCCAGATCGACGGTTGCGGCTTCGTAGGCGTCGCCCCAGTTCGGCCAGCGAACAAACGCGACGCGCAGGCCGTTCGTGGCCGAGGTGCGAAAATTCGGCAACGTCCCACTACGACCGTCGCACGCCACCGTTACCGTGGCATTCGGCCGCGCGGTAGCAACCGTACGCAACAGCCGGTGCGTCGTAATGTGCTGCGGATCGCAGGTGAGAATCGTATCGATTTCGTGAACGGCGAGCAGTCGTTGAAGTGGCCCGAGATCGTCCCACGAGCCGCGTACCACGGACGACGATTCGTAGAGCCGACGCTGAATAAAGGGGGAATCCGCGGGCAGTTCGGTCGCAAACACCGTGACCGCACCGCCATTGGAAACAATCGTTTGCACGACGCCGCAGCCAAGATTGGTTTCGCACCCGAGAACGAGCGCACGACGGCCAGGCCAGAACAGCGATTCCGTCATTCGTGCCCCTTCCGTGGGTGCGGCAGAACTTCCCACTCCCATCCATGAGAGCGAGACATTTGGCAGGGTATGCCGTTTCGTTCCGACGTGTCAAGTGGAATTTCAGGCCTTCGCCGCTCGAGTCATTCCCTGTTGCACTTGACCGATGTGGGGGCAATCTGTTCAACTTTGAGGAATCTTCTGAATGCGCCCACAATATAGGTAGCGATCATGGCCACGGACTTGGCAGCCGCACCGATACCGATGCCGACCGCAACGCTCACCCCGAACCCGGTTCCGATCATGCCGTCACCCGACGCGGTCGCGCCCGAACCGCGCCGTTACTGGCAACTGCCGACGTTTCTGGCCGGTGCCGTGGCGCTAGTGGCCGCGTTCCTTTACGCGCCGAAACCGACGACGAACCCCGTCGATAGCCATGTGGCCAACCGGGCATCGCTAGTGACAGCGCTCGAAGCCAAGCCAATCGACCCGATCGCGGTGGAAAGCCTGGCGAAACAGGTTGCCGAAGATGCGGATCGCTACCCCGATTCGGCAAATCTCTCGCACTTTCTCGCGGGCAGCGGCTTCCTCGCTCTCGCGGAAAACAGCCCCGAAGACACCGCCGATTGGCTGAACGCGCTGAAGCAGTTCGAGCAATGCGATGCGACGAAACTCGAAGGGCCAAAGGATGCCGCGAAGCTGGCGTTCCGCACGGCAAAAGCGCGGGCCGCCACCGATAACGGCGACGCGAATGCCGTGATGCTCGCGCTGGCTGCCAGTACGCCACCGGACGAAGACCGCAGCGAATGGCCGCGCCTCATCGCCCGCACCGCCACCCGTGCCACACCCGCCAACCGCAAACTCGCTCGCGATGAACTGACGAACTACCTCGGCGGCACGAACCGGGCCTCGCCCGCAATGGCCGCGAATTGCAAGCTCGAACTCGCAAAGCTGAACCTGACGCTGAACGATCCCGCGAAGGCGCGAACGTGGCTGAACGACATCGGTGCCGATGCCCCCGTTGAAGTGCTCGCATCGGCGAAGGTGCAACTCGCACGGCTCGCGCTCGCCGACAACAACTGGCCCGAAGCGGTGAAATTGTTCGAGGCCGCGCAAGCGACGCCCGGTTTGCCACCCGAGCAACTCGGTGCGATTCGCTATTTCACCGGTTATTCGCTTTTGAAACAGGGCGAAACCGCACAGGCCATAGCGTACCTCGAACAGGCGGCGAAAGACCCAGCCACGGTGGCCATCGCATCGCTGCGGCTTGCGGAACTCAAGTTGCGCGACCCGATGGCGAAGGGCCTACGGACCGAAGTCGTGGAGTATCTCGAGAAGGCCGTCACGCCGACCGATAGCACGATGGAAACGGTATCGAACGCGGAATTGAAAGCGGTATTCGAGCAAGTCATTCAAACGAGCAAAGACGAAGGCGACTTCCCCTCCGCTCTCCGGGCCGCCGCCGCGTACGGCAAAATCGACACCAGCACCAAGGCCGCCGAGTATCGCGCTGAAATTCAAACGACGTGGGCGGAAGGCTTGGAGAAAGTCTCGGTCGGGTCTGCCGATGCGAAGTCGAAGTACCTCGGCGCAGCGAAGGAATTCGCCGCACTCGGCGAACTGGAAACCGATGCCGAACGCAAGATGGCGCATTGGATGAAAGCGATTAAGCAGTATCGCCGTGCCGACGATTCGATCAGTGCGACGACGCTCGTCGACAAGATTTTGGCATCGCCCACGGTGACAGCCGAACAGACTGGCCAAGTGTGGGTCGAGAAAGCCGAGATGCTGCCCGCGAGCGATTTCGCTGCGATTAAAGCCGCACTGGAAAAGGCGATGGCCGTGCCGAGTAGCGCCGCAAACGCAGCCCGCTATCGGCTGGCGACATTGCATGTGGCGCGCGGGAACGAACTCCTCGCCGCCGCGCCGACGAGCCTGAGTCCGGATCAGGTGAAGCAAGAAGCCGAGGCGACCGCGAAGTTCGGCCGCGACTTGTACGCTCAACTCGCCGATGCGGCAACCGTCGCCCCGCAAGACGCAGTCACGCACGAACGCGCGATATTCGAACTCGGCAAGATGCTCATGCGCGATCAGGCGTACCCCGAAGCCGAGAGCCGTTTCCGCAAGCAACTCGCGCTGTACCCAACGGGAACGTACGCCGACCAAGGCCGTTTGTGGATGGTGAGTGCGCTACTCGCACGGGCCAAGAAAGATTCCACGACGGCAGACAAAATTCGCACCGAAGCGCTCGAATACCTGAAACCGCTCTCGCAATCGAACGATCCGTTCCTGCGTAACTGGGGCGAAATCTGGACGGTGAACACGCTCGTCGAAATGGGCGACACCGCCGCCGCCGTCGCCAAGGGCAAGGAACTGATCGCAAAACACACGGGCACACCCGAAGAACTCGTCGTCGGCAGCTTGGTGTTTCACGCCGCACTCGCCGCAAAATCGCCCGACCTCAACGAAGCCGCCCGCACGCTCGCCAAGATGGAAGAGGCACTACCCCGCATCCCCCGCGAGACATTTCCCAAAGACGCACGCTACTCGTACGAACACTGGAAATCCGAACTGCCCAAACTCCGCGAGAAACTAACGAAGCAACAGTAATTCGCCGCTCCCTATTCCGAGTCGCCGAGCGCGTCTTTGAGCGCTCTCACGGCTTCGACTAATTCGTCGAGCGCGGGGTTCAAATCGAGGGCTTGCTTGAAGTAACGCAGTGCGGCGCGGGGCTTCTTCAGCTTCAAATAACATTGCCCCAGCCCGGCGGCCGCACCGAAGTGGTACGGGTTCAGTTTCAGCACCACTTTGCAATCGTCGCGCGAACGCAGATACTCGCCGCGACGAAACAACATGATCGCGCGTTGGTTGTACGCCTCGGCGTACGCAGGGGCGTCGACCAGCAATTCGTCGAGCGCGGCCATCGTTTGCGAAAAGTCGCCGAGTTGCATCGCCTGTTGAAGCTGCCAGCAGTGGTTCGGGTCGCTGCCGCGCGACCAGATTTCCCACAGGGCATCGTGCGCGAACCGGCGAACGTAGGTGTCTTCGTCTTTGAGGATCGCAGACAACGCAGCGTTAGAACCGAGCGTGCCGATGAGGCCGAGGCCGAGTACGGCGGCTTGCCGAACTTGCGAATCGGGGTGAATCAGCAACCGTTGCAGCGTGCCTTCCGAGTAATTGTTTTTAATCGAAACGCGAAATGAACGCATCGCTTCTTGAACGCCCGCCTGCCACAGGTCTGGGTCGTCCTTGAAGGACGGTTGCGGGATCTCGCGGAAAAACGTGACGATCAGCGGTTCGGACACGCGGTGCCCTCGCAGATGTCGGGGGGATAGTCTAATAGCAACTTACGAGGAAAATCGGTCGGATGGGAGGGCGATCATCATCAAAGCCATCACGGGAACGCCATCGCGTTTGGATCGTGCCGATACACCAGACACAACCGCCCGAAGCGGGCCAAGAGGCGAATCGTGCGACCGCTGCGCTCGTGGACATTCGCCAGAGATCGGTTACCTTCAAAGAGAATCATCGCAAACCCCAACCCGCAGCGCGAACTATGCCCGAATCGGTGAGCGGCGCGATCGAACGCGTCACCTTCCACAATCTGGACAGCGGCTACTGCGTGCTTCGCATCAAGGCGAGCGGGCACCGCGACCTCGTCACCGTCGTCGGCAATATGCCGCAGGCCATCGCGGGGGAATACGTCGAGGCCAAGGGAAGTTGGATTACGGATCGTGCGCACGGGCAACAGTTCCAGGCGACCGAACTGAAAACCACGCCGCCACACACCGCCGCCGGTATCGCCAAATACCTCGGCTCCGGTCTCGTAAAAGGGATCGGCCCGCGTTACGCACAGAAAATCGTCGCCGTGTTTGGCGACAAAACTCTCGAAGTAATCGATCGTTCGCCGACGTATCTCAGCCAGGTGAAAGGGATCGGCCCGAAGCGCATTCAGATGATCCGCGACGGCTGGCGCGAAACCACCGGCACCCGCGAGATCATGACATTCCTCATGTCGTACGGCATCGGGACGGCGCGGGCCGTGCGCATCTACAAGACGTACGGCGAGAACGCCATCGCGCTCATTCGCTCGAATCCGTATCGCCTCAGCACGGATATTTGGGGCGTCGGCTTCCGTACCGCAGACGACCTCGCCCTCCAACTCGGTATCCCGCGCGATGCCCCGCAACGCGCCCAAGCCGCCGTGCGGCACATCCTCCAAGAGGCCGCGTCGAGCAAAGGCCACGTCGGTTTGCCCGAGCCGATCTTGCTCGAAGAAACGACGATACTCACGCAAATTGAAACGGTGAACGTGCAAGATGCCATCGAGCAATTGCGCATCACCGACGAAGTCGTTCGCGATGCCCCAACGGGTGCCGAGGCCGATTTCGGCTTCGAATCGCTGATTTATCTGAAGTCGATGTACATTGCGGAACTCGGCGTCGCGAAGTTGGTGACTGCGCTTCGTACCGGCCCGCACCCGCTGCCGGCCATCGATACCGAACGCGCACTCGCCTGGGTCGAATCGCGGATGACGATCACGTTCGCCGAGTCCCAACGCGACGCAGTACGGGCCGCCGCCACGGAAAAATTGCTCGTGGTGACGGGTGGCCCCGGCACGGGAAAGACGACGATCGTTCGCGCAATCATCGAGCTATTCGCCGCAAAACAGCAGCGAGTGGGGCTATGCGCACCGACGGGACGGGCCGCGAAACGCCTCGGCGAATCGACGGGCCGCGAGTCGAAGACCATCCACCGCCTGCTCGAGTTCGATGCGGGTATCGGCGGCTTTCGCAAGAATCGCGAGAACCAGTTAGACCTCGATTTGATCGTCGTCGATGAAGTATCGATGGTCGATGTCGTGCTGATGAACCAACTACTGCGTGCCGTACCGCCGTTCGCCTGCGTGGTGTTCGTCGGCGACGTCGATCAACTGCCGTCGGTCGGCGCGGGCAGCGTACTTGCGGACCTCATTAGCTCCGGTGTCATACCGGTGTCACGGCTCACGGAGATTCACCGGCAAGCCGGTTCGAGCTACATCGTGCGGGCGGCACACGCCGTCAATCGCGGCGAAGAACCGGAGTCCGCACCGAATGCCGACGGCGATTTTTACTTCATCGAAGCCGACGAGCCCGCAAAGATCATCGAGCGAATCGCGTTCATGCTGAAGACGCGCATCCCCGCGAAATTCGGCCTCGACCCCGTTCGCGACGTGCAAGTGTTGTCGCCGATGAACAAGTCCGAACTCGGCGTGCAAAACCTAAACAAGATGCTGCAAGACGTGCTCAACCCGAACGACGGCCACGCAAAAGAAGTGCAACGCTACGGAGCCGCATTCCGCATCGGAGACAAAGTTTTGCAGACGCGAAACAACTACCAACGCGAAGTCTTCAACGGCGACATCGGCCGCGTGACGGCGATCGAGATGGTCGATCAAATCCTTACGGTGGAGTACGATGGCCGGCCCGTCGAGTACGAGTTCAGCGACCTCGACGAACTCGCGCACGCCTTTGCCATCAGCATTCACAAGAGCCAGGGGAGCGAGTACCCGGCGGTGATTATCCCCGTCCACACGCAACATTTCATCATGCTGCAACGCAACCTGCTGTACACGGGCATCACCCGCGGCCGCAAGCTCGTGGTGCTCGTCGGCAGCCGCAAAGCGCTCTGGCTCGCCGTCACAAAAGCCGACAACAGCCGCCGCTTCAGCCTACTATCGTGGCGACTGCGAAACGCGCGCGAGGATGTTTCAACGTAGGGGCAGTCTCAGAACTTCGGTCGTTTCGCTCGCGGTTCGCTGAACACTTTGAGCAATTCGTCTTCGATGGCCGTGCAGATCTGGCCGGGTGGCTTTTCTTCGATGGGTATCGCCTCGGCGGCATTTGCGGGCGGGGGCGGTTGCACGATCCAGTCGATGAATCGCTGGCAGCTCCAGAAATTCGCACCGCCACGCCGTGCCGATTCGTGCAGTCGCGCGTCGTTGGAAATCACGATGAGCGGCGTCGGGTCGGGTTCATCGCGAATGAACTCTTCGATGAGATCGTCGGCCGTTTGGCGATACGCGAACCGCACGCGAACGCCACGATGGATGGCTTCCAACGATGGCGCGGGCGCTTTCTGCCCATCGAACGCGACGCGAATCGTCGCCCCACGCCCGCCCGCACCCGTCGCGAGCCAGTCCAAAAATCGACGCCGTGCCGGTTCGAGTTTCCCCTTGGTCAAACCCGAGAGGTGCCCCGTGACGTGCATCAGGTTGTAACCATCGATGAGGAATCGCACGTAGCACCGTAAGGAAATCGCGTTACCAAGATTGTATGCTGCGATCCGTTCGACTGACAGGCACTGCGGGCTGGTAGGCAGAGACAATCGTAATAAGCTGAACGCAACGCTGCGTTACAATGGTAGTTAAAGGAGTATCGCATGGTCACTCGCGTCGAAAAATGTCCCGATGGCTTAGCTGTGATTGTCCCTACCTCACTCGCAAATCAAGCGGGTTTGCACGACGGTCTTCCGGTCGTTCTCGAGTTTGCAGGCGGAAATTTGGTCGTTCGGCCGAAGAGTTCGCCGACACTCGACGAACTCCTCGCACGCATCACGCCGGAGAATCTGCACGGTGAATGGGCGGATGGTCCACCTGCCGGGACAGAATTACTATGAACGACTGGACGCCCGAAGTACCTAACCGTGGCGATATCGTTTGGTTGAGCTTGGACCCGCAGGCTGGCCACGAACAGGCAGGGCGACGCCCGGCATTAGTGCTCTCGCCTGCCTCATACAACGGGAGAGTGGGCATGGCACTCGTTTGCCCAGTGACCAACCGCGCGAAAGGTTATGCGTTTGAGGTGCCATTGCCAATCGGACTCGACATTACTGGCGTAGTGTTAGCCGATCAGGTGAAGTGTCTCGACTGGCGGGCACGTCGATCAGTTTGGATTTGCGATACGCCACCCGATGTTGTTGCTGAAGTGTTGGAGCGGCTCGGAATGCTATTGAAATAAGATCGTTCGCTCTGCCTCCGTATTACCCTTCTGAAACCACGCACTGCCTATGTCTTACCGCGGGTTCAAGCGTCTGCTCGGCGAAACGGGCCTCGAGCGTAAATGCCGGTATTTGCTCGGTTCGGGCGTCATTTTACTGATGTCGATCAGCTTCTACGTCTACGCCTGGCAGACCGAAGAACTCGCGTACGATCAACTCCAGAACACGGGGCAGACGCTCGTGCCGGGCGTCATCGCGCGGGTTCACCTGACGAACGATGCGCGCGATATGCTCGATAAATATCAGCGGCTCGCCGAGGAAGATCTGCCGACGCAGTTGAAGGGTTACAAATACAAATTGTACGCGGCCATCTCCGGTACGCCCGATACGCAGCCGACGGCGGAGGATCTGCCGATCGTGCAGGCATTTCAGAAATACCCCGATCTGAAGGAAGAAACGCGGCTGTTACGTGAGGAGAAAGCGTACCTGTACTTCAGCCCCGTTCGTGCCGGGGCGACGTGCCTCGAGTGCCACCGGAGCGCCAAGTTCGTCAGCCACCCCGCACCAGACCTGAAAGAAGCCGACCTCATGGCGGTCGTCCGCGTGCGGATGTCCACGGAACTCATCGAGACCGGCTTCCACCAGAACCGGGCGCTACTCATCGCCTTCGCGTTCGGCACCACCGTGCTGATTCTCCTCGGCAGTTACCTCATCATTCGCTATGTGATCGTCAAGCCACTCAAGCACCTCAAGGACGTCAGCGAAGCGATTGCCTCCGGCGAACTGAACGTGCGTAGCGAGATCCAGACCGGCGACGAATTCGAGGATCTCTCGGTCGCGTTCAACCGGATGTTGCGCAACTTAACCAGTATGCAAGACCGTAACCGTGGGCTGATTACCGACCTCGATCGCAAGGTCGACGAACTCGCCCGCGTCAACATGGCTCTGTACGAATCGAACCGCTTGAAGGGCGACTTCCTCTCGACGATGAGCCACGAGTTACGCACGCCGCTCAACAGCATTATCGGCTTCAGCGAAGTGCTGTTGAACGCGGACAACCTCAGCGAGAAGCAACAGCGTTACGCCGCGAACATCATGACGAGCGGGCAACAATTGCTGGCGCTCATCAACGATATTCTCGACTTAGCGAAAGTGGAATCGGGCAAGATGCGGTTGCACCCGGAGCCGCTCGCGGTCGGCGAACTGTGCGAAAATGTGGCGGCGATGTTTCGCCAACAGGCGGAGAAAAAGAACGTCGAACTGCGCTTGCACGTGTTGCCTGACGTGCCAGCGGTGCGGCAAGATGCGGGCAAACTGCGGCAGATTCTCGCGAATCTCGTATCGAACGCGGTGAAGTTCACCCCCGAAGGCGGCCGCGTCACGCTCGGCGTCAGCGTCGCCGATGGCGTGGCGAGATTCACCGTCGAAGATACCGGCGTCGGGATTGCCCCCGAGGAACAAGAGTCGATCTTCGACAAGTTCCGCCAGTCGGCGAACCCGCTCACCCGCGAACAAGGCGGCACCGGCCTCGGGCTGTCGATCGTCAAAGAACTCTCGAAACTGCTCGGTGGCGACATCGCGATCAAGAGCGAACTCGGTCGCGGCAGTACCTTCACCGTCCGCGTCAGTTCGCACCTCAAAGACGAACCGCTACTCGCATTCGACCTCCCCGACGAATCGCGATCGACGTAGCGGATTACCGCGTGAAGATCACGTTGCCCGCGCCGAGGATCAGTTCGAGTTCGTCGACGACGACCTTGTTCGGGTCGATCCAATAATCGCGTGCGAGTTTCATTTCCGCGACTTTGCCGGCTTTGTCGCGGACGGCAATGTGGACCGGCGTGGTGCCCGTGACGCGCGAGAGTGCTTGCTTGAGTCCCTCGAAGCGACGCAGCGTTTGGTCGTCTTCCGCGTACGGCATCCGCAACAACATGCAGCGCGTCAATTCGCGGCGTGCCTGATCGATACTCAAGATGCGCTTGACGATCATATCGCCGTTGCTCGCGCCTTCGCGCCATTCGACGACGCCTTCAAATAGTAGAATCGCGTCGTCTTTCACGTCCTCTTTGAAGCGGGTATATTCCTCGGACCAGAGAATGCACTTCGCCTGCCCCGCGAAATCTTCGCACCAGAACATCGCCCAGCGTTTGCCGTTCTTGGTGGTGCGGAGTTGCAGTTGCGTGACCATCCCCGCGAGCAGCACGCTGGCCCCGTTGGGCAGCTTCGTAATGTCGGCGGCGGTGTGCGAGCGGTAGCGGCGAAGTTGCGCATCGTACATCGACAGCGGGTGCGACGAGATGTAGAAGTCGAGCGCTTCCTTTTCGAGCTTCAGCTTTTCGAGTTCTGGCCACTCGGCGACTTCCGGTAAGCCGTGGCCAGGACCGCGCTTCGCGGGGGTGTCGTCGTCTTCGGCGTCCATCGCATCGAAGAAATTTCGCTGCCCGCGCTTCTTGTCGGTCACGCGCTGTTCGGCCGACGTGATCGCCTTTTCCAGTGCCATCATCATCGCCGAGCGTCGCCCGAACACGTCGAGCGCCCCGGCTTGAATCATCCGTTCGATGGCCGAGCGCGGCACGGTGCGATGATCGATCCGCTCGCAGAAATCGTACAGATCGTGGAACCGCCCACCCTTGTCGCGGGCCGCCACGATCGAATCGACCGCGCCGCGACCGAGTCCCTTAATCGCAGTTAGCCCGAACACGATCTGCCCATTGACGACGTCGAACGACGACTGCCCCTTATTGATGTCCGGCGGCAGCACATCGACGCCGAGGCGCTTGGCATCGGCGATGTGATCGACCATGACATCGCGCTTGCTCGTGTCGTCGATTTCGGACGTCAGCAGCGCGGCCATGAACTCGGCGGTGAAGTGCGTTTTGAGGTACGCCGTCTGAAACCCGATCTGCGCATACGCCGCCGTGTGCGACTTGTTGAAGCCGTAACTGCCGAACTTTTCGATCATGCCGAAGATTTCCTCGGCCGTCTCCTTCGACACGCCGCGCTCCTGCGTACCCCGCACGAAGTCGGCCTTGCTGGCGTCGATCACGTCCTGCTTCTTCTTGCCGATCGCCTTGATGAGCGCGTACGCCACCGAGAGTTCGATGCCGCCGAGGCGGTTCAACACGCGCATGATCTGTTCTTGGTAAACCTGCACGCCGTAGGTTTCGTCGAGGATCTCTTTCATGACGGGGTGCGGGTACGTCCACGTCTCGCGGCCGTGTTTGCGGTTGACGTAACTCTCGACCATGCCGCCGCCTAACGGGCCGGGGCGGTACAGCGCGAGCACCGCAATCAGGTCGCGGATGTTGTCGGGCTTCATGCGCTTGAGGAGTTCGCGAATGCCGTCGGATTCGAGTTGAAACACGCCCTTCGCGTCGCCGCGTTGCAGCAGTTGGTACGTGCCGGGGTCGTCGAGCGGAAACTTCATCGGGTCGATGTCGATGCCGCGCGTCTTCTTGATGAGCTTCACCGCATCGTCGAGAACGGTGAGGTTCCGCAACCCCAGGAAGTCCATCTTGAGCATCCCGACCTTTTCGAGAATGCCCATTTCCCACTGCGTCGTAATCACGACTTCGCCGCTACTCTTGCCGCGCGCTTTGGCTTTGCCGTTCGCCTTGGCGGTACCTTCTTCGCCATCGGTTTTGCGAATGACGCGCTGAACGGGGACGTAATCGGTGATTGGCCCGTTGGCAATCACGACGCCCGCCGCGTGCGTACCGACGTTGCGATTCGTGCCTTCGAGCTTGATCGCGATATCAACCCACTCGCGCGTCTGGCGGTCGCCTTCGTACTCGCGCCTAAACTCCGGCACCTCCATCGTCGCGGCCAAATCGAGTGCGATCGCGCCTTTCATCGGTACGAGTTTGCACATAAAGTTGACGCGATCGAGCGGAATATCGAGCACGCGGCCGACGTCCTTGAGTGCCGCCTTCGCCGCCAGCGTGCCGAACGTGCCGATCTGCGCCACCGAATCGTGCCCGTACTTTTCCTTCACGTACTGGATCACGAGTTCGCGGCGATGCTGGCAGAAGTCGATGTCGATGTCGGGCGGTTCGCTGCGGTTCGGGTCGAGGAATCGCTCGAAAAGCAAGTCGTATTCGAGCGGGCAGACGTGGCTGAGGAACAGCGCATACGAGACGATCGCGCCGCAACCCGAACCGCGTGCCGTGCTCGGGATGCCGTTTTCGCGGGCATAGCGCACGAAGTCCCAGACGATGAGAAAGTACGCCGAGAAGCCCATCTTCGCGATGATGGCGAGTTCGTGGTGAAGCCGGTCCCACACTTCTTGGCGCGGGGTTTCGCCGTAGCGTTCGCGAATGCCCTTCTTGCAGATTTCCAACAAGAATTCGTCTGCCGTTAGGCTGCCGGGCGTACTGAACACCGGGAAGTGCCGCTTCTTAAAATCGAGCTGGATGTCGACCTTATTCGCGATCTCCTGGCTCCGCGAAACCGCATCGGGCATCGTCGGGAACAGGCCGTACATATCCGCAGGGCTGCGGACGTAATACGGGCTGGGCAGTCGCCCTTCGGGGTAGGATCGCTTCTTCGGGTCGCGCTTCTTGCCGGTGTGAATGCAGAACAGCACGTCGTGCGCCTCGGCATCGTGCGCGCACAGATAATGCGCATCGGCGGTAGCGACCATCGGCACGCCGACTTTCTGCGAAATGCGAATCATCTCGAGCGTACACACATCCTGGATGTCGAGGCCGTTGTTCTGAATCTCCAGGTAAAAATCTTCGCCGAAGACTTTCCGATACCACTGAATCAGCTCCTCCGCTTTCGAAATCTGATCGCGCAAGATGTACTGATTCAACTCGCCGGCGAGGCAACCGCTCAGGCAGATCAGCCCCTCGCTGTATTCGGCGAGGAGTTCGCGATCGATCCGCGGGCTGTAATAAAACCCTTCGAGAAACGCGATGCTCGATAGTTTGATGAGATTGCGGAAGCCGATGTTATTTTTCGCGAGTAGCGTGAGGTGGTAGTACTTTTCGCCGCTCGGGTGCGGCGATTTGTCGCTGCGCGAACCGGGGGCCACGTACGCTTCGTAGCCGATGATCGGGTTGATGCCCCCCTCGCGGCACGCCAAGTAAAACTCGATCGCGCCGTAAAGGTTGCCGTGGTCGGTGATCGCGCAGGCGTTCATCCCGAGCGCTTTCGTCTGTTTGACCAGCGCGGGAATGCGGTTATACCCGTCGAGCAAACTGTAGTGCGTATGACAGTGCAAGTGGACGAATGAGCGGTCGGCCATCGGTCGCGTTCTCTGCGTTCGAGTGGAGCGGGTCTCTATTCTTGATACCCCCCTCAGAGGTGGCCGGGAAGGGGAAACCGCACGGGCACCGACCCGGATAAGGGCCATGCGTCGCGATGTGCGGAAAATGAAGAAGAAATCGAGCGACGAGGACGATGTCGAACTCGGTAGCGACGAACTCGAAACCGGCGATTCGGCCAGCGGGGCGCTCCGCGGCGTCAGCCGTCGGACG
>JAYWCL010000287.1:0-7459 GCA_043780595.1 Limnoglobus sp. | reverse complement strand
CGCCACGACTGGTTTTCGAGGGTATTTGCCCCGCGCAGGCCGAAGACCTGCGGCTACCAGAATTGATACGTCGAGCCATCTGAAAAGGTATCAATTTCTACCGCGTGAGGTATAAGCTGTTGCGGGGAAAACTATGACGACTGCGGTTTCAGTCGAATCGCGCATTCGAGCCTATGGGCAGGAGATCTTTGCACGCATTGGCGGGCGTCCGATGCCGTTGACGCGACGGTTTTGGGACGACTGGATCATGAGCTTTGCGATGGGGAACGACGCGCTCAAAGTTCAGCTTTTCCGATTCGTCGATACGCTGCCGTACCTGAACGATCCGAACGAGGTGGGACGGCACCTACGCGAGTACCTGACCGAGGCGAAGTCGGCGTTACCGTGGTGGGCGCGGGCGAGCATCGGGCTGATCCCTCAGAGCGGGTTCGCTGGGCGGATGTTGTCAAAACGAGCTAAAGCGAGCGCGGAGACGATGGCCCGCAAGTTCATCGCGGGGTCGAACGTGCGTGAGGCGATCGACGCAGTGATGCGGATGCGCGACGAATCGATGGCGTTCACGATCGACTTGCTCGGCGAGGCGACGATCACCGAAGCCGAAGCGGATGGCGTGCAGAAACAGTATTTCGACCTTCTGAACGGGCTATCGCCGATCGTCAATGCCGCACCGGAAGTGCCGATTATCGACCGCGACGATCGGGGACCGATCCCGCGTGTGAATGTGTCGGTCAAGCTGTCGGCGCTGTTCAGTCAATTCGATCCGATCGACCCCGTCGGAACGTCGCGGGTGGTGCGGAACCGGTTGCGGTCGATCTTGGCACTGGCAAAGAAGAACGGCGCGTTCGTCAACTTCGACATGGAACAATACGGTTTCAAAAACACCACCTTACGCATCTTCCGGGAGATCCTGATCGAGCCGGAGTTCCGCGACTGGCCGCACGTGGGCATCGCGATTCAGGCGTACCTGCGCGACACCGAGGAAGACCTGCGGACACTCCGCAACTGGGCGCGCGACGAACGCAACTGCCCCGTTTGGATTCGGCTGGTAAAGGGGGCATACTGGGACTACGAAACGGTGATCGCTGCGCAGAACCATTGGCCGATACCCGTGTGGACGGAGAAGTGGCAATCCGACGCCTGCTTCGAGCGATGCACCCGGTTTCTGATGGAGAACTACGAGTGGCTGATACCCGCGTTCGGCACTCACAACATCCGCAGTATCGCGAACGTCATGGCGGTCGCCGAAGAATGCAAAGTGCCCGCGCAGCGGTTTGAATTCCAGATGCTCTACGGCATGGCCGACCCGATTAAGGAGGCCCTGAAAACATTTGGAACGCGAGTGCGGATCTACACGCCGTACGGGCAACTGTTGCCGGGCATGGCGTACCTCGTGCGGCGATTACTCGAAAACACGTCGAACGATTCGTTCCTCCGGCAAGGCTTCACCGAGCACATATCCGAGGAACAATTGCTACAAAATCCCGAGAACACGGGCGCGAGCCACCACCGGGAACCGACCATGAATGCCACCCGCAACGGAGAACACCCCACGCGCGTCGCGTTCCAGAACGAACCGCTGAGCGACTTCAGCCGTGCCGAAAATCGCGAGCGAATGGTTGCGGCACTCGCATCGGTTCGCGGGCAATTCGGGCGCACATTCCCGCCGGTCATCGACAACGCCACCGTCGCGACGAGCGAGTCCATCGACTCGGTGAACCCGTCGAAGCAGGTCGAGCGGATTGGTCGTACGGGGAAGGCCACTGCGAAGCACGCCGAGCAAGCCATCGCATCGGCCGCAAATGCATTCGAGACGTGGCGCGAGATATCGGTGGTGGAACGGGCAACGTACATTCGCCGCGTAGCCAAGGTCATGCGCGAACGCCGATTTGAACTCGCAGCTTGGATCGTTCTCGAAACGGGCAAACCGTGGCGCGAGTCGGACGCCGATGTGGCCGAGGCAATCGACTTCTGCGATTACTACGCGATCGAAGCCGAGAAGATGGGACACGCGCAAGATACGAACGTACCCGGCGAAGCGAACACCTTCTTTTACCAACCGCGTGGAGTGGCCGCCGTAATCGCGCCGTGGAATTTCCCGCTCGCGATTCTGTGCGGCATGACCGTCGCTGCCATCGTGACCGGTAACACGGTGGTGATGAAACCCGCCGAGCAAAGTGGTATCGTCGGCGCAAAATTGATGGAATGCTTCCAGCAAGCCGGACTGCCAGCGGGCGTGGTGAACTTCTTGCCGGGCATCGGCGAGGAGGTCGGGCCGGTGTTGGTGGGCCACCCCGACGTGGCACTGATCGCCTTCACCGGTTCGTTAAAAGTGGCGTTGCAGATCAACGAACAAGCCAGCCGCACGCCCGGCGGGCAGCAGTTCGTCAAAAAAGTCATCGCCGAGATGGGTGGCAAAAACGCGATCATCGTCGATGCGGACGCCGACCTCGATGAAGCGGTCCGCGGCGTGGTCGATTCGGCGTTCGGCTATGGCGGGCAAAAGTGTTCGGCAGGCAGCCGCGTCATCGTCGTGGGCGGTATCTACGAGCCGTTCCTGAACCGATTGATCGAGGCGACGAAGTCGCTCACCGTCTGTGCGGCCGAACTGCCGGGTTGTTCGCTCGGCCCGGTGATCGATGCCGAGTCGCGGGATCGCATTTTGAAGTGCATCGAGTTGGGCAAAACGCAAGCGAAGTTAGCGTTCCAGTACGATGTCGGCCCACTGAAAGACGAAGGGTTCTACGTCGGCCCGACGCTGTTCGCCGATGTGCCCGAAACGGCGACGATTGCCCAAGACGAGATCTTCGGCCCCGTCCTCTGCGTCATGAAGGCGAAGGATTTGGACGACGCCATCCGAATCGCCAACGGCACCAAGTACGCGCTCACGGGTGGCGTGTTCAGCCGCAGCCCCGTGAATATTCAAAAGGTGAAGAAGCAGTTCCGCGTCGGGAACCTCTACGTGAACCGCAAATGCACAGGGGCACTCGTCCAACGGCAGCCGTTCGGCGGCTTCATGCTCAGCGGCATCGGTAGCAAAGCGGGCGGGCCGGACTATCTCCGGCAATTCGTCGTCTCACGCACCATCACCGAGAACACCCTTCGCCGCGGTTTCGCCCCCGTGGCAGACCCGACGACGGAATGACTATCCCCCCGTTTCGCCTCGCCGTGTTGCCCGATTTCCCCGACGAAGGTTGGGCGAGTATGGATCTCTGCGCGGAGATGCTGCTCGCGAATCTGCCAACATCGGTGATGGGAATCCGTGCGATTCCGCCGTATCGCAGGCGATTCGCGCGACTTCCGGGAGTCGGTCGCTCGCGGTTCGCGGTCAACGCGGATCGGCTGGCAAATCGCTACTTTGCCTACCCGCGCTTCGCGCGTTCGCTCCGCGAAGCCGATGCGTATCACGTCGTCGATCACAGTTATGCGCACCTCGTACGCGAACTACCCGCCGGCCGTACCGGCGTCTATTGCCACGATCTCGATGCGTTTCGCTGCCTTTTGGAGCCACGTGCCGAGCCGCGGCCACGTTGGTTCCGGTCGCTGATGCGGCGCGTGTTAACGGGGATGCAATCGGCGAGCGTGGTGTTGGCGACATCGCGAACCACGCACGCGCAGATCTTGCAACTCGGCCTGATCGACCCCGCCAAACTGATCGAAGCCCCGCTCGGGGTGGCACCGGAATTTCACGAACACTCACCTGCCGAGCCGATCCGCCTGAGTGCGCTCGACGCATTAAATAGTCGCCCGTGGCTGTTGCACGTCGGTAGCACGATCCCGCGTAAGCGCATCGATCTGTTGCTCGAAATGTTCGCAATCGCCCGCCGGGAGATACCCGAATTGCACCTCGTCAAAGTCGGCGGCGAGTGGACGCCGGGCCAACGCGAACAGATCGATCGGCTCGGTGTGGCCAGCGACATTACGCACCTAGTGGGCTTGCCGCGATCGGAACTCGCGGAGGTCTACCGTCGAGCAACGGTGCTGCTGATACCGAGCGAAACGGAGGGCTTCGGCCTGCCGGTGATCGAGGCGCTGGCGTGCGGTGCGCCGGTGGTGGCGAGCGACATTTCGGCTTTGCGCGAAGCCGGTGGCACGGCGGCGACTTACCGGGCCGTCGGCGATTTGCCCGCCTGGGTGCAAGCCATCGTCGCAACGATTCGCGGTGACAGTACCGTGACAGCGAAACCGGATCGGCTCGTGTGGGCGTCGCGATTTCGCTGGCAAACCCACGCCGCCACCGTGGCGGAAGCGTACGCCAAACTACTGGGGAAATGACGAATGCGGCACGTGGTGTTCGTGAATCCGGTTGGCGTCATCGGTGGGGCCGAGCGCGTGTTGCTGGCCGCCGTCGATGCCGTCCGCACGCACGCCCGAGTGACGGTGATCTTGCTCGGGGCCGGGCCACTCGAAGCCGCACTGCGCGAACGCGGCGTGGCGGTTCGCGTGTTGCCGTTACCGCTCGCGCTGTCCGGGTTGGGCGATTCGCAGTTGCGCAATTCGGGTAAGCTCAGGGCACTCGCACGGCTGGCCATCACGGCCATCGCGGTGTCGCCGCACATCGTAAAATTCCTCCGGCAGTTCCGCACGATGCTACGCGAACTCCAGCCGACGCTCGTTCATTCCAACGGGGCCAAGTCGCATCTGCTACTGGCACTCGGCGGCGGGAAAGTACCGGTCGTTTGGCACGTTCACGACTTCTATTCCGAACGGCCCCTCATGGCAAAATTGCTACGATACGTGAGGAAATCGGTGTCGCACATCGTCGCGATCTCCGATGCCGTGAAGCGCGATGTCGAGGCGACACTGCCCGGTGTGGCCGCGACAACGGTACGAAATTGTGTGGATGTTCAACATTTTTCGCCGCTCGAACGCGAGGCCACGTTACCGTTCCGCGTCGGGTTGGTGGCAACGTACGCGAACTGGAAGGGCCATCGCGTGTTCCTCGATGCACTCGCGCGGTTGCCGAGCTTCGTGCATGGCTGGATCGTCGGCGGGCCGATTTACGCGACGGCCGGTTCGCAGGTGACGCGAGAAGAATTGCAGTCGCACGCCAACGCTCTCGGTATCGCGGATCGCGTGACGTTCCTGCCGTTTCAACCGGACCCCGTGAATATCTACCGGATGCTCGATGTCGTCGTTCATGCGAGCACGCGGCCCGAGCCGTTCGGCTTGACGATTGCCGAAGCGATGGCGTGCGGTCGTGCGGTTGTCGTCGCAGCCGCGGGCGGGGCGCTGGAGTTATTTACCGATGGTGTCGATGCGATTGGCTATCCGCCCGGCGATGCCGAGGATCTGGCGAGTGCGATTGGTCGAATCCTCGACGAGGAACCGTTGAGGAAGCAACTGGAAACCAACGCCCGATTGACGGCCATACGTCAGTTCGCCCCCGAGCGATTCGGGCACGAACTGCGTGCGGTTTACGAAACGACTTTGCAAACCTCGTCGACTCGTCAACAATCGTGCGACTACCTACCTGCGCGTTTCTGGAAGTAACCGGATAGCACGGTGCCGAGGTCGTCGTCGGTTCGCACGCGCAGATAATCGGACTGCAAGACGCGGCAGCCGTCTTCGATGGCTCCGAGGTGGGCGTTGAGTTCGGCGAGGTAACTATCGCGCACCGAGAGCGGATCGGTACTCAGTTCGGAGAGTTGCTCCAAGCCCTTGAAGAGCGTCGGGTGGCGGAACGGGAAATCGAGTTCGGCGGCATCGAGAACGTGAATCACCACCACTTCGTGCTTCTGATATTTCAGGTGGCGGATGCCGTCGAGGATCTCGGGCACATCGTCGAGCAAATCGCTAATCAGGAACGCGATGCCGCGCCGTCCGGTGCGGCCCGCCAGTTCATTTAACACTGTACCCGTAGTCGAAACGCTGGTCGTTGGCCCGGTGGCAAGGAGCTTTAGCAACTCGCGGTAGTGGCTGCCCGAACGGGCCGATGGCCGCAGAAACTGCTGAATGCGATCCGCATACGACACCATGCCGATGCTATCCGATTGCTGAAGGACGAGGTGCGCAATCGCGCCGGCCAAAATGCACGCGATGTCGTACTTCGAGCGTGCCCCCGAAGCGAAACTCATCGATTCGCTGGCATCGACGACGAGCCACGCAACGAGGTTAGTTTCCTGTTCGTATTGCTTCAGGTGGTAGCGTTCGGTGCGGCCGAACACTTTCCAGTCGAGGTGTTTGATGTCGTCGCCGGGGGTGTATTCGCGGTGCTGCGCGAACTCGACGGCAAACCCATGCCGGGGGCTTTTGTGCCGACCCGACAGATAGCCTTCGACGACCTGCCGCGCCTCGAGTTCGAGCTTATCGATGCGAGCGAGAATGTCCGATGGTGTGCTCATCGCGATGATTCTTCCGCTTCGCGCGGGATCGCTTCGATGAGTCGCTTGACGATGTCGTCGGTGGTGACGCCGTCGGCTTCGGCGTTGTAATTCGCGATCACGCGGTGGCGCAACACCGGCAGCGCGACCGCCTTCACGTCTTCGATGGCGACGTAGGTGCGGCCCTTCAGAAGCGCACGCGCTTTGGCTGCCAGAATCAGGCTCTGCCCCGCTCGCGGACCCGCCCCCCAACTGACGTATTTCTTCACGAAGTCGGGCATCGGAACGCTGGACACTTCGCCGTTCTTGGCGACCGGCCGCGTCGTGCGAACCAGTCGCGACGCATACCGGATCACGTATTCGGCGGCGGGCACTTGCAGTACGAGTTCCTGCATCGCGTGCAGTTCGGCTTCGGTAATCACGCGGTGAATTCGCGTTTTATTTGCGGATGTCGTCGCTTCGATAATGCGAACTTCTTCTTCCTCCGAAGGATAATCGACGCGGATGTTGAACATGAAGCGATCTTGCTGCGCCTCGGGCAGTGGATACGTGCCTTCTTGCTCGATCGGGTTTTGCGTGGCCAACACGAAGAACGGATCGGGGAGTACGTGCCGGTGTCCGGCGACGGTGACCTGGCGTTCTTGCATGGCTTCGAGGAGTGCCGCTTGCGTTTTGGGCGGCGTGCGGTTGATCTCGTCGGCGAGGAGGATGTTGGCGAAGACCGGCCCCTTGATGAAGCGGAACGCGCGCGTCCCGCTGACCTTGTCGTCCTCGATCATCTCGGTGCCGGTGATGTCCGACGGCATCAGGTCCGGCGTGAACTGGATGCGGTTGAACTCGAGGTCGATGGCGCGCGAGATGGTCCGCACCATGAGCGTCTTGGCGAGGCCCGGCACGCCGATCATGAGGCAGTGGCCCCGTGCGAACAGCGCGGTGAGCAGGTCGTCGACGATGTGTTCCTGGCCGATGATGACCTTGGCGATCTCCTCCTTGAGCTTCTTGCGCGCCGCGCCGAGCTTCTGGATCGCTTCGAGGTCGCTGGCCGAAGCGCCGGGGGCGTTGCCGCCAGATAAGAGGGGGTTGCGAGTTCCGACGGCGGACATGTATTTGGCTCCAAGGTGGGAAATCAGGTGGGGGAG
>JAYWCL010000286.1:0-6964 GCA_043780595.1 Limnoglobus sp. | reverse complement strand
ATGGGGTAAGAATTGGCTATGCATCTACCCCAACGGGGTTTCATCGCATAGCCCAGGGTTAGACGTCTTACGTCGTACCCCTGGGTGCCAATGGTTGGGGACATCATTAAGTAGTGGCGAGTGGTGAGTGGTGAGTTTTGTAGCTGGGGTCTGTGACCCCGGATTCTGTAATGCACCGGCCTCATAGAGGCCAGCTACATTAGACGAGTGGCGAGCGTTCTGATTGGGAGGTTGGCTATGAGCGAACTACCGAAAAACTCGACGGAACCGAGCCGTTGGGCGACGATCTACGAAGCGATGACGGGTGCGACGGCTCCGGGCGAACACGTCGAACATCCTCCGGGGGCTTCGGCGGAGAGCCAGATCGCGGGTCACGAAGCGGATCGCTTCGATGCACGCGGCATCCTTTACGTCCCGGCACTCGTGATCGTCACCGTCATCTTGTCGTACGCGCTGATTACCGTGTTGTTCAACGCGGTCGAGATTGGTAAGCCGCAAGCGGATGCCTCAGCGAGCGAGAAGGCCAAGGAAGAATCGGCGAAGCCATACGCCGAGCGCGTGACGAAGATCAGTTCCACGGACGAGAAGGCCCCGTTCGCCGCACCGCGTTTGGAGTACGTGAAGCAACTCGACAACCCGAAGGCCGACCCGGTCTTTTATCGGTCGTACGCGCCCTCGGCGAGCCGCACGAACACCTACGAAATCCGCCCGCAAGACTTGTACCCGGAACGCTACACCGATCCGGTCACGGGCAAGAAAGTCCTCGCTGAAGATGCCCCGCTGATCCCGATCGATCGCGCGATGCACTTACTGGCAAGCAAACTGCCCGCCCGCAAAGACCTGAAGCCGACGACGACGACGACGGACAAAGCGAAGCTATCGAATGGTGGCCAACCGACGGCCGCGATCAAAGTAGCGGCGGCTCCCGTCAAGGCCGAGGAGAAGCACTAATGGCACGACGCACACTGCTGTCGTTCGCCGTTTTGGTAGCGGTTCTGGCTGCGTCGCCGTTCGCGGTTGCGCAAGTGTCGTCGTACGGGAAAGCCGTGCGGTTGCCGCGAACCCCAGATGTCGGCAAAGACGTCGGCGTCGAGCAAAAGCTCGGTGAAACGGTTCCGATGCTCACCGAGTTTTACGACCACGAAGGCAAGGCGATTACGCTCAAAGATTGCATCGGCGGCAAGCCGACGATCCTCGTCCTCGCGTATTATTCGTGCCCGAAACTGTGTACGGAAGTGTTGAACGGCTTGGTCCGCGAAATGTGCGTACTCAGCCGCAGTGGGTATGTCGCCGGTCGCGATTACAACGTCGTGACGGTGAGCATTAACCCGAAGGAATCGCCGCTGTCCGCCCGCATGAAACGACAAAGCTACCTACACGATTACGACCGGCGTGCCGAGAGCGAAGCCGGTTGGTGGTTCCTGTCGGCAAGCCACGGCCAAGGAACGAACGTCAAAGACGCACAGGCGAAGATCGACGAAATCGCGAACGCGGTCGGGTTCAAATACGAAGTCGATCCATCGGGGAAGGATTTCATCCACCCGAGTACGATCATCATCCTGACGCCCGAGGGGAAGATTTCGCGGTACCTGCACAACCTCGCACCGCAAGATTACACCGCGAAAGACATCAAGTTTTCGATGATCGAGGCGTCGAACGGAAAGATGGGAAAGCTGAGCGACCGCATGGCGATCCTCTGCTTCGCCTACGACGAAATGAGCGGGAAGTACACGATGGTGGCGATGCGAGCGATGGGCTTGCTGGCGTTGCCGTTCCCGTTCCTCATCGGGTGGATCGCCTACGCCGCGTGGAAGCGATCCAAGGTCGAAAAGAAAATCGTACGCACGGATGATGGCACGGGCACGGACCTCAAGTAGCCAGTGCGACAGCAAAAACACTAGTCGAGGGTGGGGAATATGTTACTTGCCGAATTGGGACTGCCGCTGTGGCCGGTGCAAGCATCGGAGTTCGCGGTCCAGTCCGACCAACTGTTCATCTACATCCTCGCCGTCACGTCGGCGTCGGGGATCGCGGTGTACGGTGCGCTCGCGTACTTCTGCTTCCGCTACGCGAACAAGGGCGACGGTCGACGCACGCCGCGAATCCTCGGTTCGCACAAACTCGAACTCTTGTGGTCGGTCATCCCGCTGCTGTTCTTCCTCAGCTTCTTTGCCTGGAGCGTCGTGCTGTTCGCCGACGCGACTCGCCCGCCCGAAGGTGCCCGCGAAATCTTCGTCGTCGGCAAGCAGTGGATGTGGAAGATCCAGCACAACGACGGCGTCCGCGAGATCAACGAGCTTCACCTGAAGATCGGCGAACCGGTGAAGTTGACGCTAACGTCCGAAGACGTGATCCACGACTTCGGCGTGCCCGCGTTCCGCCACAAGATCGACGTGATGCCGGGCCGCTACGTGAGTACGTGGTACAAGCCGACGAAGGCCGGCATTTACCATATCTTCTGCGATCAGTATTGCGGCCAAGGCCACTCGCAGATGGTCGGCCGCGTTCACGTTCTCACCGAGAGCGAATACGCCGACTGGAGCGAAGGCCACAAGACCGACGCACCCGGAACCCCCGGCGACCGACCGACCGACGGCACCCCCGCATGGCGCGGTCAGGCGTTGTTCCTGAAACTCAATTGCATCACTTGCCATAACAACGCCTACGACACTGCCGCCGCGAATACCTCGGGCCGCGCACCGAACCTCGAAGGGCTGTACGGCTCGGTGATTCCCGTGGAAGGCGGTAAGACCGTCGTTGCCGATCAGGCGTACATCCACGAATCGATTCGCTATCCGACGGCGAAGGTTCACGATGGCTGGAAAAGGATCATGCCCGCGTTCCCGAAGTCGCAAGTGACCGACGACGAACTCGCCGACGTGACCGCGTACATCCGCTACCTCCGCGTCGGAAAGCTACCGAAGCGGACCGATGGCAGCGTCGCCCCCGTCGGCGCACCGGTGGGTACGGCGAAATCGCTCGGCGATAGTTCACCAATTGTTAATCCAACACCGGCACCGGCCCCCGCGCCTGCCCCGGCTACGCCTCCGACAACGACTCCGAAGGGGGATAAATCACCGTGAGTACGGCCACCCAAAATAGCAACGTGATGGAACTCGACTACACCCCGCAGACGGCCCCGCCCGTTCGCGATGTCGATGGCCCGCCCGCCGTTCACTACTTGAACAACGACTACGGCTGGCTGTCGTGGCTGCTGACCGTCGACCACAAGCGGATCGGCATCCTGTACCTCGTTTCGGTGTCGATCTTCTTCGTGTTTGGTGGACTCGCCGCCGGACTGGTGCGGATCAACCTGCTGCAACCGACCGGGGCAATCCTCGAACTCGATCAGTACAACAAGGCGTTTACCGCCCACGGTACGATCATGTTGTTCTTGTTCCTCATCCCCGTCGTACCGGGCGTGCTGGGGAACTTCTTCGTACCGATGATGATCGGCGCGAAGGACATGGCATTCCCAAAGCTGAACCTCGCATCGTGGTACGTCTACATCTTCGGGGCGGCGTTCTTCGTCGCGGTGCTCCTCATCGGTGGCCTCGATACCGGCTGGACGTTCTATCCGCCGTATAGTTCGAAATACTCGCACATGAACGTGCTGCTCGCGGGCGTCGGCGTGTTCATCACGGGGTTCTCGTCGATCCTCACCGGCTTGAACATCATCGCGACGATCCACAAGATGCGCGCCCCCGGCATGACGTGGGGCCGGATGCCGTTGTTCGTCTGGGCGATGTATGCCACCAGCGTGATTCAGATCCTCGGCACGCCCGTGCTGGCGGTGACGATCGTGCTGCTGGCCGTGGAGCGACTGTTCGGCGTCGGGATCTTCGACCCGTCGCTCGGCGGCGACCCGCTGTTGTTCCAGCACCTGTTCTGGTACTACTCGCACCCTGCCGTGTACATCATGATTCTGCCCGGTATGGGCGTTATCAACGAAGTGATTACCTGCTTCAGCCGCAAGAACATCTTCGGTTACAAGGCCGTCGCGTGGAGCACGATCGGGATCGCCGTCGTCGGCTTCCTCGTTTGGGGCCACCACATGTTCCTGTCCGGCCAAGGCATCTACCTCGGCATGGTGTTCAGCATCATCACGATGCTCGTGGCTGTGCCGAGTGCGATTAAAGTCTTCAACTGGACGGCCACGCTGTATCAGGGTTCGATCTCGTTCCAGGCACCGATGCTGTTCGTGATCGGGTTCATCGTGCTGTTCACCATCGGCGGGCTGACGGGCTTGTTCCTCGGGGTGATGGGCACCGACATTCACTTGCACGATACCTACTTCATCGTCGCGCACTTCCACTTCACGATGGTCGGCGGGATGATGTTCGCATGGCAAGCGGGGCTGCACTTTTGGTGGCCGAAAATGACGGGGCGAATGTACTCGGACTTCTGGAGCCGACTGGCCGCGGTAACGATGCTCGTCGGGTTCAGCCTGACGTTCCTACCGCAATTCGTCGCCGGTTACCACGGGATGCCGCGGCGGTACCCGTACTATCCGCCCGAGTTCCAGATGTTGAATATCCTGTCGACGGCCGGGGCGAGCATCCAGGGTATCGGCTACGCGATGCCGATCTTTTACCTGACGGCGTCGCTGTTCTTCGGCCGTCGCGCGGGGGCGAATCCGTGGCGGGCGACCGGCCTCGAATGGCAGACGCCTAGCCCACCGACGATGCACAACTTTGAAGAACTGCCGATCGTCACGCACGGCCCCTACGAGTATTCGATGCCGAGCCGGTATGCACTGGAAACCGGACCGGAGACCGTTCACGCGAACGGCACGCACGGGCACACCGGGAAAGAAGGAGCGAAGAGTGGCCACTAGCACCGCACACGCGACCGAAGGCAATCCGCCGATCGTCGCGCACCACTTCAACAACCTGCGCCAGCAACAAGCCTCCGTGCGTTTCGGCATGTGGCTGTTCCTGGTGACGGAAGTGCTCTTCTTCGCCGGGGTCATCTGCGCGTACACCTGCTACCGCATCTGGTACCCGATCGAATTTGAAGCCGCCAGCACCGCGCTCAATCCGCTGATCGCGGGCATCAACTCGTTCTTGCTACTCACGAGTAGCTTCACGATGTCGCTGGCGATTCGCGCAGCATACAACGGCAACCAGCCCAACCTCAAAATGTGGCTCGCCGTCACGATCTTCCTCGGCACCGCGTTCCTGGGCTTCAAGGCCCGCGAATACTACGTCGACTACGAAGAAGGCCTGATCCCGAGCGCGAAGTCTGCCATCGTCAGCGATCACGATAGCCATTCGGTTCTGGACCAACACAAGACGGTGAGCCTGTTCGGGCAGAAGCTCGAACACGTGTTGAAGGAAAAGCACTACTACAAACAACACCCCGAGAAGTTGAAGGAAGTCGACTTCGACCGCGCGCGGTTGTTCTTCGTGTTTTACTACAGCATGACGGGGCTGCACGTCGTCCACATGATCGTCGGCATCGGCCTACTTCTGTGGCAACTGATACTCGCGAACCTCGGCTTCTTCCGCCCGCAAGAACGCTACGTCTACGTCGAAGTCCTCGGCCTCTACTGGCACTTCGTCGAAGTCGTCTGGATCTTCCTGCTGCCGCTGTTGTACATGGCCGGGCACCATCACGCCGACCATTTACACCTGTAAGCCCACACACAATCTCTGCCGGAGTCCGACCGTGTCTGCACAAAAACCGACCGTCTTCGAACACGAACACGCCGGCCCGCCCTCGGCAGGCGCGTCGACTATGATCTTCCTCGTCCTCGCCGGCATGACCGCGATGGCGCTGATGGTCGGCTTCCTCGAAATCGGCCCGCTCAAAGTATGGGTGAGTCTCGCCATCGCCGTCGTGCAAGCCGCCATCGTCGGCGTGTTCTCGATGGACCTCAAGCAATCCGACAAGCTCACCTGGCTCGTCGTCGCCGCCAGCATCTTCTGGACCTTCCTACTGTTCCTGTTCACGCTCACCGACTTCCTGACGCGGCACTACTTCGCGTTTTGAAAAACCGCGTAATACACGGCAAGCCAGTTAACGAACCTGCGTCGTGCGAAGCACGACACGTAGGCCGACACCTCGGACGAATGGACGAAGCGAAACGCAAATTCGATACGTTTTGTTAGGTACGCCCAGGGGTACGACGTAAGACGTCTAACCCTGGGCTAAATGATGGAACCCCGTTGGGGTAAATGTCTAGACAATTCTTACCCCAACGGGGTTAAATCCCATAGCCCAGGGTTAGACGCTTCGTCGTACCCCTGGGTAGCGCTGACTGGTAACGTCTCATTTCCGACCGCGAGAAGTATTGTGACCGCCGCTTGAATCGGCGTTTAGCCGCGACTCGTAGGCTTTGCGAAGAGGAGCGCGGGGGCGTTAACACGCAATAAACGACAGTTCGCATATCTTACATACAAATAGTAATGATTCGGATCGCGAACGAAATCACTCGGAGACGTTGCCGTGAAAGCCACCGAAGCGAAGCTACTCGATTTACTCAAGAAAGCACCGCAGTTTGTTATTCCCATCTACCAACGCACGTATTCTTGGACGAAAAAGGAATGCCGACAGCTATGGGATGACATCGTGCGTACTGGTAGTGACGATACCATTGCCGTGCATTTCATAGGCTCGATCGTCTACATCGAACGAGGGCTGGGTGGACCGGGACCGGTAACCGTGACGGTGTTTTCGCCGCTTCTCGTCATCGATGGTCAACAACGACTGACGACTGTGATGCTACTGATCGCCGCACTCGCCAAGGCGATGACGGGAACGGAACCGGTGGACGGATTCTCGCCTCGCAAGCTGAAAAATAACTACCTATGCAATCCGGATGAAACGGGCGAGCGGCACTACAAGCTAATATTGTCTCAAATGGGTGTAATCTCGCCGTTGCGCTCGTTTTCTCGCGATTTTCGCTCGGCAGCCCGCGTTGCGACGCGGGAGTTCGTTCCCCTTTTCAACGACAGCGTCC
>JAYWCL010000285.1:0-4780 GCA_043780595.1 Limnoglobus sp. | reverse complement strand
TCGACGATATCGACGAGGCCATCGCGACGTTTCGACGACACACTGGAGAGGTCGGCCGCACGGGTGGCACTGGCCGGTAACTGGGCGGTGGCGAAGTATCCGGTGGCGGCACCGGCGGTCAAACCGACGCCGAGAACGAGCTTTTGGGCGATATTTGCGAAGAGTGTGGCGGGGTAACGACCGACGGGCAGAGCGGGCTGCGTCATGATGACCCCAAGGTGAGCCGGATGAAGACCGTCCGGAGCGAACCATCCTGGAACGACACCACTTTCTTCGGATTCCGCGCAAGCCTGCCACGACGCCGCAACCGCAGCTTACGTCAGTTCGCACCGCAACGGCGCGGGGTCGTGCCACTCGTTGCGGTCGATCCGGCAGTGACACCATCGCGGGTTAGTCCGGATGTATCGCGTGCGTCGAATGAGACTTCGATTGGCCGAGACGGGCAGTTCGCGTAACTTGAACGAAACGCCACGCCCCACGAAAATGCGAAAGAAGACCATGGCAAAAACGGTACGGATGGAAAAACTGGAAGCGTTATTGGCGATCGACCCCGACGATGTGCTGTTGCGCTACTCATTGGCGATGGAACACGCGAGCGCCGGCAACGATGCCGCCGCCGTGCAGTCGTTTCGCGATCTGAATGCGGCATCGCCGTACGTGCCCGCCTACCACATGGCGGGGCAAGCCCTGACGCGGCTCGGCCAGGTCGATGAGGCGTGTGCGATGTTGCGCGATGGCATTCGCGTCGCCAAAGAAACCGGCGACACGCACGCACTCGGCGAAATGGAAGGGCTACTCAGTAGCATCGAGTAATTTTCGTTCTCACCTTCACGGAACACGACATGCCCCGTTTCCTCGCCGCCGTCGCGGCCCTGTTTGCATCGATTACGCTATCGCACGCGCAGAACATCGATCGCGAGCGACTGGCTCGAATCGACGAAGTCGCGATGGCCGCGATCCAGCGCGGCGACTGTCCTGGCGTGGTCGCGATCGTCGTTCACGATGATGCGGTGGTGTACCGCAAGTCGTTTGGCCTTCGCAGTAAAGCACCCGATGTGAAGCTCGAACCCGATGCGATCTTCGATCTGGCATCGCTGACGAAGTCGGTCGCGACGGCCAGTGGCATCATGCAACTCATCGAGCAAGGAAAACTTCGCCCTTCGGACAAAGTCTCGAAGCACTGGCCGGAGTTTGCGGCGAACGGCAAAGCCGACGTGACCATCGAACATTGTCTGTTACACACGAGCGGGTTAATCGCCGACAACTCGATTGCCGATTACAAGAACGGGCGCGCGAAAGCGATCGAGAATGTGGCTGCGTTGCCGCTCGAAGCGTTGCCCGGTGCGCGGTTCAAGTACAGCGATGTTGGGTACATCGTTCTCGGTATTCTCGTCGAACGAATCAGCGGGCAGCCACTCGATGAATACGCATCGGCCCACCTGTTCGCGCCGCTGAAGATGACGAACACGATGTACAAACCGAAGCCGGAGTTGCACGTTCGCGTCGCCCCGAGTGGCTTGCGCGATGGCAAGATCATCACCGGCGAAGTCCACGACCCCCGCGCGTTCGCGATGGATGGCGTCGCGGGTCATGCGGGGTTGTTCGGCTCTGCCGACGATCTCGCACGTTTCTCGCGAATGCTTTTGCGCGATGGTGAACTCGATGGCGTACGACTCTTCAGCCCGCTCGGCGTGAAAATGCTGACGGAAGCGCGCACGGTGCCGGGTGGCTTGCGGTCGCGCGGTTGGGACGTCGATACCGGCTTCACCGCCCAACGCGGCGATCTGTTCCCGGCGGGCGATGGCTTCGGCCACACTGGCTTCACCGGCACGTCACTCTGGATCGATCCGCCATCGAAGACCGCCATCATCCTGCTGACGAGCCGCCTTTACCCGAACGAGAAAGGCAACGCGACCGAACTGCGTCGGCAAGTCGGCACGATCGTTGCCGGGGCCATCACCTCGCCACGCCCACGCTCCGTACCGAAACCGCAAGCGGCTGTGAATGTGCCGATCTCGAAGCCCGTGCTCACGGGTATCGACGTTCTGCGTCGCGATGCGTTTGCGAAACTGAAAGGCCGCAACGTCGGCATCGTCACGAACCACACCGGGCGTGCCAGCGATGGCGAAACGACGATCGACCTGTTAGTCAAAGCCGAGGGCGTGAAAGTCGTGGCATTGTTCAGCCCGGAACACGGCATTCGCGGCGAGAAAGACGAGAAAGTCGGCGATGGCAAGGACGAAAAAACCGGCTTGCCGATCTTCAGCCTGTACGGCGAACGACGCAAACCGAGCGTCGAATCGCTCAAGGGCATCGACACGCTCGTCTACGATATTCAAGACATCGGTTGCCGGTTTTACACGTACGGCAGTACGCTGAGCCTCATCCTCGAAACGGCAAAAGAACAGAATCTGAGCGTCGTCGTACTCGACCGCCCGAACCCGATTGGCGGCATCTCGATCGAAGGGCCGGTGCTCGATAGCGGTCGCGAAACCTTCGTCGGTTTTCATACGATTCCGCTTCGGCACGGCATGACGGTCGGCGAACTGGCGGCGATGATGAACGTCGAACGCAAGATCGTTGCAAAGCTCGAAATCATCCGCTGCGAAAATTGGCATCGCGCCGACACGTTCGACCGCACGGGGCTAACGTGGCGGAACCCGTCGCCGAACATGCGACACCTGACCGCGGCAATTTTGTACCCCGGCATCGGCATACTCGAAGTGACGAACGTTAGCGTCGGCCGCGGCACCGAACGCCCATTCGAGTGGATCGGCGCACCGTGGCTCGACGCGCGGAAACTCGCCGCCACGCTGAACGCCGCCGCACTTCCCGGCGTGCGATTCTTGCCCGTCGCCCGCACACCCACGTCATCGGTCCACGTGGGAAAATTGTGCAACGGCGTCGATATCCTCATCGACGACTGGGCAACGGTTCGCCCCGTGCGCATCGGGTTAGAAATCGCAACTGCCCTGCGAAAGCAGCACAAACCGGACTGGGACACGAAGCGATTCGATACATTGCTGATTCACAAACCGACGCACGACGGCCTACTCGCAGGCAAACCCGTCGCCGAACTCGAACGCGCCTGGCAACCGGGCCTGACCGAGTTCACGCCGCGACGACGCGCGTTTTTGCTGTACCCGGAGTGACTTGCGTCGTGCGAAAGCA
Source organism: Limnoglobus sp. (assembly GCA_043780595.1). Lineage (GTDB taxonomy): Bacteria > Planctomycetota > Planctomycetia > Gemmatales > Gemmataceae > Limnoglobus. Next base: position 1,609 of record JAYWCL010000285.1, on the reverse strand, counting down.
CGACGAAACGGCGAGCGGGTGGGCGTCAGCCCCCTGATCCTTCCTGAGTCGTAGACAATGCCCTTTTCAATTGCACAATCTCTATCCGTTTCTGATGCACATGACGGTGGCAGTATCAGTGGGCTGACGCCACACCGCTCGCCAAGAATGGCAACCCGGTTACCGCTCACCACCCGATGAAGTTCCTGGGCCACGCCGCGCGGGGGAGGCCCCCGCCGAATGCCACTTTTTAACTGGTTCAGAAATGATCGCAACCTCCATGAGGTTCGCCGAGTATCGCGTCGAAGGTACGCACCCACTTCCACGCAGATCGTTCAGTCGCGAAAATGCCCCACTTGCGAGAATCCACCGCGATTCGCATCGCGCAATAATATTCGCAAAGCATTTCGGGCGTAAGACTTGCGCGATGTGACTCGGGCTGCACTCAGTTCCTGGGGCTGGGGCGGCCTCTGGCCTCCCCACGCGGCAGAAAGACCTCGGCGGCTCTACTTCTTCCCGTCGGCCTGTTTCATGTGCTGTCTGACGAGATTGGCGATCGCCACCGATCCGACTTTCATGTCCGGCGGCGTGTCGGCATAAAAGTAATTCTGCCCGTCGAACGACACCGCCGCCGGGTTCACCCCCGCTTCCCGGATCAGCACCTCGGTCTTCGTACCGTCGGGGTGGGTGACGGTGGCTACCGCGATCAGCGGTAGGATGAAGTCGTTCACGGTCGGCCCGTAATACAGCGTCGGGGTGAGCAGCGTCGTCATCCGCTCCAAGTCGGCGCTCGGGATGTCCACCGATTCGCCCCCCTGAACTCCGAATCCCTCGTAGGGGTAGAGGGTGACGCGGATCGCGGACGCAGGCTTGAGTACCGGCGTCGGGGGCACGGACCGCGCATGCGCGGCGAACGCGACCCACATCGCTGCCACGCCGAGCGCGAACCCGCACAGCCCCGCAATCCCATACTTCATAATGTCACCAAGATATCGACCCGGTCGAAGTCACTTCACAACGGCAGCAGAGGATGAATGGCCTCCAAGCCTTCTGTCGCGCCCCCGGCGACCGAACGACCAAGCTCACCTGCACCGGCCGCGCGGGGAGCTATGAACTCCAGAAAACCTACATGCGGCCGCTATGCGAACGCGAAGACGACGCCGAGGATGAGGAACACCACCCACCAGTACTGCACCGGGACGAAGAATAGCGTGTGCCCGCCGCCCGAGTGGACGGCGACCAGCTGCCCCGACGCCGGGTCTACCAGATGCCGTTCGGTGTCGCGATTCATGTACCGGCCGAGGGGCCAGCTCGTGGCCGCGGCGATCCAGAGGCCGAGCATCTTGGGCCACCCGTGATCCTGGTAGAACCGCCCGTCCTGCATGGCGGCGTTGACGCCGAGTTGGGTCAGGATCAGGCAAGCGAACCCGAGCAGCCCGACCACGATGCCCCAGCGAGTCCAAATAACCATCATCGTCCTCCTGCCGCCGAACGACTAAGCTCAGCGGCCCGCCGCTTTGGGCGGGTCCGCTGCAGCGCCTGGTTAGCCGCTGCGCGGGGGAGGCCCCCGCCCCACAATGACAGGAACTTGCCTATCTTATACCCAGCGTATCGCGCGATGCTCGATAGG